>CAZBFW010000553.1:0-3468 GCA_964491135.1 uncultured Phycisphaeraceae bacterium
GCGACTTCCAGTCGACGAGAAACACCTCATCGTCACCGATGGCGACCGGCGCGGCCGCGGCCTCAGCCCTGGGTTGGCGCAGTTCGGCCTTCAGCGTGTATCGGCCCGGGCCGCAGTCGGCCGTCACGTCCACGCCGGCGAGCAGGAGTTGTCCGTAGGTTTCCCCGCCCGTCACCTTGACCGGCGCCCGTTTCGACCAGAGAGCGTTCCCGGCAGCATCCACGACCGACGCGCGCAGCTCAAAGGCGCCCTTCAGGTCGACCTCGTTCACCAGGTGAAAGTCGGCCACCGTCTTGAGCGGCGCGTGGCCGACCTTGCTCCGCAGCTTGACGGCCACGTACAGCGGCGCGTTGTAGCGAGCCAGCAGTTCCGCATCGCCCTTGAGATTGCGGAAGCAATCGACCACGCCGGAGTGGTTCTCGATCTTCTCCGCCTCCCAGCCGTTGACGACGTACCCGTCGGTCACGTTGCCGGCGCGCACGTTCTCGATCATCCGGCCCTGGTAATAGAACGCGATGTTGCCCATGCTGCGGGTCAAATCGTCCACGCTGCCGAAGTACTTCCGGATCCCGCGGGACTCCAGGTAGTCCACGTAGGCCTGATGCCACTGCCTGTACGCGGCGCCGTCCCAGCCGTCGGGTTTTCCCTCCAACTGCTTCGCGATGCGTGCCAGGCGCGGCGGCGTGGCAATCGCGCCTTCCTCGCCCCAGAAGACGATTTCCTTCACGTTGTCCGTGTGACGGGTGTAGCTGGTCGGGCTCACGTAGAAGGCGTCGCGGTACACGCCCGGACCGGGGGCATTGTGGTAGTCCCACCAGCCCTGCGTGTATTGCTTCTCATCATACGGCCGCATGTGAAGCTTGAACGGGTCGTCGCCCTCCTTGTTCCAGCCGGACGTGTAGGTGATGGCGCGGCTGGGGTCGAGCCGGTGGGCGTCGGCCATGTCCTGCTTGCGGTTGTCGTCGGGCGGGATCCGGTCTTCCTCGTTGATCATGTTGTAGATGACCAGGGAAGGGTGGCTGCGATCGCGCTTGACCATACGAAGGAGCTTCTCGCGCGCCCAGCGGCGGCAGAACTCATCGCCCCCGCGTGCGGTGTATCCGCCGGGCTCTTCGTATTGCAGCAGGCCCATCTCGTCGGCAAGGTCGAAGAGAATGGGCCGGCCGATGCAGCGGTGATGGCTCAGCATGTTCAGGCCGAGCGACTGGGCGGCCTTGATCTGCCTGCGCGCCAACTCCGGCGTCGGGTAGATGCCGTTGATCGGCCAGAAGCCCCACGAAATGGCGCTGCGCAGCACGATCCGGCGGCCGTTCAGACGAAACACCGCATCCTCGCCGATTCCGTCCGGCGCGAACCAGCGGAAGCCGAAACGCCGGCTGTCCGCGTCCAGGTCGCCCAGGGACACCTGGCAAACGTACAGCGTCGGGGATTCCAGGCTCCATATCCGGGCGGACGGCACGGACAACGTGGCGGTGACGGTCTGCAGGCCGTGTGAAAAGCGCCGGCCCTTCACCGCCTCTTCCAGGAGAACGCTGGACGGGTCGGCTGCATCCACGATCCGGAACACCACGTCGCGAGTGACCACCTCATCCGTGACATTTCGCACGGCGACCTCGACGTCCACCTCACGCGGCGTCGGCTTGTTCCGGACGAAGAGGTCGTCCAGGTACAATGGGTCCACCACGAGCAGGCGCAGGTGGCCGGTCATGCCGCCGAACCCGTGACTGGCCGGCAGCGTGTACTTGCCCCAGCGATGGGCGTCGTAGTCAATCCAGTCGAAGTTGCCGCCGGGATCGGTGATCCGGAAGGCCAGCCGGGCCGGCACGCCGGGCGCCAGCTTGCCCGTGAGGTCCACCTCGAACGGCGTGTTGCCGACCAGGTCGTAGCCGACGAGCGTATCGTCCACAAAGACCTCCGCCCGCAGGCGAACGGAATCCACGCGGAGCAGCACCTGCCGGCCCGCCGCCTCGGGCGGCAGCGTGACCTCGCGCCACCACCAGCTTACGCCGCGGTAGTCGCCGCCCTCGGCGTCCCAGAGATACTCCTCAACGGTGCCGGGCACGCAGACGGGCAGGCCGTTGGTGCCCAGGGCTTCCCAACCGCCGGTGGGCGGATTCACCGGCAGCTTCGCCAGGTCGACAGGCGGCAGGAAGAGCTCATCGCTCTCCCACGCGGCCTGCTTGTCCAGCCAGAGATTCCAGCCGAGACCGCCCAGATCGATGACCGTTCTCGTAGTCATTTGCGCCTGGGCTGTACGGAGGCCGAACAGAATTGAGAATCCCACCGCCAGCCATGTCCGTGGGTTCGTTTGCATCGGTTCCTCGCTAAGCTGGGCATGTGCATGACTTCGCGTTCCGCAGAGTGGTCCGCGAGACGGACCCTATGAGCCGGGCGATGACATCATCGCGTCGTAGCGCTGCTGATCATCGTACATGCGCTTGTATACCTGGTACTTGCGACCGTGATACGCCTCCAGCTCGCCGCCGGACGGCTGCACGGTGCCGCCCACCCGATTCATCGCCGCCATGGCGGCCGTACAGTCCGGGTACGCGCCCGCGGCCACCGCCGCCAGCACGGCCGAGCCCAGCAGCACCGCCTCCGGCTCCTTGGGCAGAATCAGCGGGCACCCGGTGATGTCGGCGTGCTCCTGCAGAAAGACGGCGTTCTTCGTGCCGCCGCCGCAGGCCATCACGTGCTGGATGGAAAACCCTTTCCGGTTCATCTCTTCGATGATGTGCCGCGTCCCGTACGCCACCGCCTGGATCGTGGCCAGGTACTCCAGCGCCAGCGTATCCAGCGTGTCGTTGAGCGACAGGCCGGCCACCATGCCCCGGGCGTGCGGATTGGCCCGAGGCGACCGGTTTCCATGGTGATCGCCCAGCACGTGGAAGCGGGCGGTCAAATGAGCCATGGGTTGGTTGCCGGCCAGTGTCTTGAGGCGGGCGTTGAGCAGCTCGTAGACGGTTTTGCCCGTCTTCCTGGCATCCTTGTCCAGGGCGGCCGCGTGTGCGCTGGAGCGGATGCACCGGTCGATCAGCGCGCCGGTTGCCGACTGGCCGCCTTCCGTGAGCCAAAAGCCCGGAACCATGGCCGAATAGTACGGCCCCCAGATGCCGCGGATGAATTGCGGTTTCGCGGCCACCGCCATATGACACGTACTGGTCCCTCCAATGAGGGCCAGACGCTGATGCGCCGACGCCGGCGCGAAGGCCTCACCGTCCAGGGTCGCCCCGATCATGCCCAGGCCGCCGGCGTGGGCGTCAATGATGCCAACGCCGACCGGCGTGCCCGGCTCCAGTCCAAGCGACCGGGCGGCGGCAGGTGTCAGGCCGTTGCCGATCGGCTCGCCCATCGGTCGAACACGCTGTCCGATCCTGCGGGGCGCGTCCGTCACCAGGTCATCCAGGCCGATGTCGTCCCAGATGGAGTCATCCCATTTGCCCACGCTGGGCGCCGGCTTGCCGCGCC
>CAZBFW010000554.1:0-3464 GCA_964491135.1 uncultured Phycisphaeraceae bacterium
CGCGCACGTCGGCCAGCAGGCTGAACTGGCTCAGATCAATGGCCGGCGGGCCGGCGGTTACCGTGAATGTGACGTCTTCGACCAGCCCCGCGCCGCCTTCGTATTCGCCGACCAGAGGCTGGACGAATGTGAACACCGCCCGGGCACGGACGGTGCCGGCCGGTGCGGTGGCCTGCAACGGAGTCAGGTCGATCCACTGGTCGGTCGGGGACGAAGAGTTCAGGATCTCCGCGTTGTTCGACCCGACCAGCGTGTTCGCCGCATCGTAGAACTCGATGCCCATGGTCACGTAGTTCTGCCTGCCCACGAGGCTGTCCGAGGAGACGTGCTGAACGAACGCGTCCAGCTCCCAGGTCTGCCCCGGTTGGGCGATGAGATCCTGGTACACGCCGGACGTGTTGTACGCGCCCGAAAACTGGCCGAACATCTTGAGCACGCGCGTGCCCGAAAGCGGCGTCACCGGAACGTTTGTCGCCACCTCCGCCAGCACGTTCCAGCCGGCGCCCCACTCCGTCCAGCCGGCAAGCTCCGGTGTGTCGTCAAAGCCGGGGTTCGCCAGGCGCACCTCGCCGGGCAGGCCCGGCGCGTCCCACTGCAGCCCGGCGTACCAGCCTCCGGTCCCCACGTTCACGTTGTCCACGATGATCTGACCCGCCGGGGCCGGATTCCCCGTGCCCAACGTGGCCTGGGCGGACGCGCCGCCCACGAGAATCGCACCGCCGAACGTGCCCGCGAACGCACCCTCGCCCGACAGGCCGTCATCCCAGTTCGTCGTGTAGTGGAAGGTGTCCGGCTGGCCGTTGGGGGCGAGAAAGACGCCGCCGCCCGTGCCGGTCGCGGCGCCGAATCGCTCATCCAGCAGGTTGAAGTTGACGTCTGACACGCTGATCACGCCGGCGCCGGTGCCTCCCACGCCGGCCGTCGGGCCGCCCTGGGCCGTGATCAGCGCGTGAGCGTTGCCCACCGTGCCGCCGAACGCCGTTTCGCCGAAGATGCCGTCATCCCAGTCCGCCAGCAGGCTGAACCCGGCGCCGTCCAGCACCGCGCCTCCGCCCGTTCCCGTTACGGAGTCGAAGCTCTCATCCACGCGTTGGCCGAACGCCACCACAGGGCCCGTCAGGGCCAGTGCGAGCACGAGTACCACACTCTTTGTTCCGCGCAATTGCGAAGACATATTCATAAGGCTCCCTTCGAAACGCCTCCATCCGGGAAGGCGGGCGCCGCGGACCCGACACGGATTCCGCGTGCAACTCTCTTGGCGGCCGCGGCCTGCTTCCGGACGCCGGCGACGAGCCGCGGCAACCGTCGCCATCCATCCCTGTCTCTTGCACTCTCAGTCTGCGTACAACGCCTGCAAAGCCGCGTAGTCCGCCAGGTCCACATCCCCGTCCCCGTCGAGATCAAACGTCGTCGTGCACGCCACGGAGTGGATTCCGGAAACGGGTGATGGGGGCTCATCCGGGCCGGCCACGCAGTCGCCGAACGCCGCGATGTCCGCATCGTTCACCACGTTGTCGCCGGTGATGTCCCCGCCGACGCCCGGCACGAACCACCGGGCATAGTCAATCCGGTGGTACTGTGGAAACACCGTTGTCCCGTCCGGGTTGCCCGGCCACGTGCCGCCCACCGCGGTGTTCAGAATGAGGTAGAACGGCTGGGTCGGAACCTCCGTCTGGCTGGTGAAACGCACCTGACCGTCCACGTACCAGTCAAGCCGCCCGGGCTGCCATTCCAGGCCAAAGGTGTGATAGTCGGCGGCGAACACCGGGCCGATGTACACGCCGCCGTCGCTCTGCACGTCGGGCCAGGTGCCCCAGTGGTGCGTCATGTACACGGCCTGTGGAGCGTGGCCGAGCATCTCCATGATGTCGATCTCGGGCGGCCAGGCGCCCGAGGAGGGCAGCATCCAGTGCGCCGGCCACATGCCCTGCGTCCACGGCAGGATCGCCCGAACTTCGATGCGGCCGAACGTGTGGGCGAAGCGGTTCCGTGTCTCCACAAGCCCGGACGTGTAATCGTACCGCCCCCAGTCTCCATTGGAGTCGAAACCCCAGTATGTCCGCTTCCGACTCCGCAGGACAAGATCGCCGTTCTCCACGTATACCTCGTCCGGCGCGTAGTACTGAAGCTCGTTGTTCTTGATCAGGTGCAGGTCTTCGATCCGCCATTTGCCGGGATCGACGGCCGAATTCTCAAATTCGTCGTGCCAGAGAAGCCGCCACGCATCCAGCACGGGCGGTTCGCCGTCTGCCGAAAAGGCGACATCGTCAATCAGCGCGGCGCCCGCCGCGTCACCTTCCTGTGTAAACACGAAGGCGATGCGGGCCTCCACGGTAGCCGTCGGCGCAACCGCCTGCACGGAGCGGCCGAGCCAGGTGTTGAGCGGCGAAGCACTGTCGAGCACGGGCAGAACGGTTTCGCCGAGGAAGTCGGACGATCCCCAGACGCCGCCGGCGACCCCGTAGAACTCGATCTTCACAAGCAGCTGATTCGCGCCCGCCAACGCATCTCCGGCGTTATGGCGAACGTAGCACTCCGCCGTCCACACCTGGCCCGGCGTCGCCGGCAGGCTCTGGTAGATACCCGACCAGTTCGTGGTGCCGCTGAAGGCGCCGAACACTTTCGCCACGTGCGTTCCCGATCGCGGTGTGATCGGGGCGGCCAGCACGTTCGGAATGACGTTGTTGAAGGTCGTCCAGGAAACCAGCGAGCCGCCACCGTCTTCGAAGCCGGGATTCAGGAGGGCCGCCGGAGCTTCCGCTGTCGCCCAAAGGGCCACGCTCAGGACCGCCACGGCCCACCGCAAGAGCCTGGACGCCCCGCGACGCGTTTTCCCCATCCACAGACTGTCCCGGTGAGATATCACTGGATTCGTTGGTCCTTTGAACGGGGAGGTGACCATGCGCACACTCCCCACGGCGTCCCGGACGCCTCAGCGCCGGGGACGTTCGCATACACACCGCATGTCTGCGCCGGCCTGTGCCCGGGCTCGATCGAGGGACCGTGACAATGGCCGGACCGCCTTGTCGAGAGGACGGCCACTCCCGCGGAAGCTACGCCGGGCGCCGTCTCAGCAAAGCCAGGCCGCCGATGGCCAGCATGGCCAGGGCACCCGGTTCGGGAATCGTGCCGTACACCACGTTGCCCGCCAACGCGATGTCCGAGGGCCAGACGTTGGCGCCAACGTTCTGGAACCCGTACTGCACGTGACGACCCAGGCCGGGGTCCAGCGCCAGGCTGATGCTGAAAGGACCCGGGACGGCCGGAATGATCGTCTGGTTGAACGACGAGTAGTCCGACGCGAAATCCTTGATGAAGATGTACGCCGCGCGCCCGGCGACGAACGTGTTGGACAGAACATCGCCCTCAAAGGTCATGGTCTGGCCGGCCAGCGCATCGTCGGTCATTTCGATGTACAGATCGGAAGAGCACACGTCTGAACTCCAGTCACCGCTCATTATCTC
>CAZBFW010000555.1:0-3464 GCA_964491135.1 uncultured Phycisphaeraceae bacterium
CAACCCCACCCTATCCTACACTCTTTCCCTACACGACGCTCTTCCGATCTACGTGGATCTCAACCGGTATCAGGGAACCTGGTACGAGATTGCGCGGTATCCCAACAGCTTTGAGCAGGGGTGTACGGGGGTGACAGCCCAATATGCGCCACTGCCCGACGGACGAATTCGCGTGGTCAACAAGTGTCGGCCGTCGTCCCTGAACGCACCTGCGGATCGGCAGATTGGCGTTGCCCGCGTCGTGGACCGGGCGACCAACGCCAAGCTCAAGGTGCAGTTCTTCTGGCCGTTCGAGGGAGACTACTACATCATTGACCTGGACCCGGACTACCAGTATGCCGTGGTCGGCGAGCCGTCTCGCGAGTTCTTCTGGATTCTGAGCCGCACGCCCAGCATGGACGCGGCCACCTTTGACGCCATCCTGGCACGGATGCCGGATTGGGGATATGACCCCGACCGGCTGTTCCTCACCCCACAGAGGGTTGACGAAGAAGCTGAAAGTGCAGACGACGAGGCGGAGCCAATGTGAACGCCGAGGGGGAACCAGGACCATGGCGAGCATTGTCTGGTTTCGCCAGGATCTTCGTCTGCATGACAATCCGGCCATCGAGGCCGCGGTACGACGGGGGGCTCCCGTCGTTCCCGTCTTCACTTGGGCGCCGGATTCGGAGGGTGAATGGGCGCCCGGCGCGGCCGGCCGGTGGTGGCTGCACCATTCCCTGGCGGCCCTGGCGAAGGAACTGGAGCGGTTGGGATCGCGGCTGATCGTCCGCCGGGGTGAGCCGATCACGGAATTGCTGGCGGTGGCGCGAACCACGGGTGCGGTCGCGGCATTCTGGAACCGATGCTACGAGCCATCGGCGGTGCGGACCGACGCAGCCGTGGCGGAAGCGCTTCTGCGGGGTGGACTGCGCGTCCAGACCTTCAACGGCAACTTGCTCACGGACCCGGCCGAGGTGCTGACGCAGCAGGGCGGGCCGTACCGAGTCTACACGCCGTTCTGGCGGGCGTGCGGTCAGACGCTGGACCCCGGTTCGCCTTTGCCGGTCCCCCGGACACTGCCGGTTCCGTCACGCTGGCCGGCGTCGCAGAGCCTCGATTCTCTGAGATTGCTGCCGGAGCCTGACTGGACGAGCGGAATGCGGGCGGCCTGGGTTCCCGGCCGGGAGGGTGCGTCGCGGCAGTTGGCGGGATTCCTGGAATCGGCCCTGGCTCGATATGACGAAGACCGCAACCGGCCGGACCGCAAGGGCAGTTCGCGGCTGTCTCCTCACCTGCACTTCGGAGAGATCAGTCCGCGTGAAGTGTGGGTGGCGGTTCGAGAGCGAATGGGCCGTCGCGGCTTCGCGGGGGCGAAGTCCGCGGAGGTGTACCTCAAGGAGATCTTCTGGCGGGAGTTCGCCTATCACCTGCTTCATCACTTTCCCCACACCACAACGTCACCGTTGCGATCCGAGTTCGCGAAGTTCCCCTGGCGGCACGACCCGCGGAGCCTCAAGGCGTGGCAGCGGGGAGAGACGGGGTTTCCCATCGTCGATGCGGGCATGCGCGAGCTCTGGACGACGGGTTGGATGCACAACCGCGTGCGGATGGTGGTGGCGTCGTTCCTGGTGAAGGACCTGCTGATTCCCTGGCAGGAGGGTGCCCGCTGGTTCTGGGACACGCTGGTCGACGCGGATCTGGCGAACAACACCCTGGGCTGGCAGTGGACGGGCGGGTGCGGGGCGGACGCCGCTCCGTATTTCCGGGTGTTCAACCCGGTGTCCCAAGGCGAGCGGTTTGATCCGGACGGGCAATACGTTCGCCGATGGGTCCCGGAACTCGGCAAGCTGCCGCCGGAGTGGATCCACAAGCCGTGGGAGGCGCCGGCGGCTGTGCTTCGGAAGGCAGACGTCCAGGTTGGTCAGACGTATCCCGGTCCGATCGTGGACCACGGCCAGGCACGGGCGCGGGCCCTGGCGGCCTACGCATCCATCCGCGGGAAGTGACGCGTCTGGCGAGGGTCGGGCGGCGCAATAGCACGTTGCGTTCCCCTTTATTCAACATCGGAAGGGCCTTCTGCGACTTCACCGGTGTTTGACGTGTTTTTCGGGCGACGGTACGCTGGCAGTTGTGTTCGGCCCTATCGGAACGGGGGAAGGGGGGAATCCAGTCGTGGACGAAGCGTTCAAGAAGATGGCCGATCAGTTCAGCTCCATGATCGACGAGATGATGGGCGGGAACCTGTTCCGCTCATCGGCGCCGGACCTGTGGGTGCCCGCGATCAACGTGTACGAACTGGCGGAGCGCTACGTTGTCTGCGTGGACCTGGCGGGCATGGAGCGGGAGCGGATCGACGTGTACGTGGAGGGGCGGACGCTGCACGTTCGGGGCGTTCGGCCCAAGCCGAGCGTGCCGGCTGGCGAGGGGCGCGTCAGCGTACACCTGATGGAAATCAACTCGGGCCGCTTCCATCGCAAGGTCCGCCTGACTCCCGACGTGCGCGTGGCGGACGTAAAGGCCGTCTACCGGAAGGGGTACCTGTGGATTGACCTGCCGCGCGAGCGACAGAGCGTGGACGAATGAACCTCAGATCACCCGGCGGGGCAAGATGAAAGAAGAGGATTCTCAGCAGGATACACCGGAAACGGACCTGGATTTCGAGGACGATTCCGTGGAAGAGGTTCCGGTGTCTGCCCGGCCGCCGGAGGGCACGCGGGCGATCGACCCCAGGGACATCGTCATCCCTGCCGTTCTGCCGATTCTGCCCATGCGGGACGCCGTGGCCTTTCCGGGCACCATCATGCCGTTGGCCGTCTCCCGGGAGAAATCCAAGCGCCTGCTGGACATGGCGTTGGCGGGGGACCGGCTGATCTGCGCCGTGGCCCAGCGGGTCCCGGAGAAGGACGACCCGGGCATCGACGACCTGCACCGGATCGGCACGGCGTGCATGATCCTCAAAATGTACAAGCTGCCGGACGGGACCGAGACCATTGTGGTTCACGGCATCGCTCGCGTGGGCATCGAGGACCTCACGTCGGCCGAGCCCTACCTGGAGGCGAAGGTCCACCCTCGTCACGATCCGGAGGGGCTCACCACCGAGCTCGAGGCCCTGATGCACAATGCGCGTCACGCCGCGCACCGCATCCTGGAGCTCTCGCCGAACGTGCCGGACGAGGCCCGCATCGTGCTCGACAACATTCGCACGCCGGGCGGGCTGGCGGACTTCCTGGGGGCCAACCTTTCTCTGAGTCTCGTGCACAAGCAGGAGGTCCTGGAGACCCTCGACGTGCCGGCCCGGCTGCGCAAAGTGCACGCCGCCATGGAAGGCCAGCTCGATGTGTTGGAGCTTTCCAAGAAGATCCAGTCCCAGGTCCGCTCACAGCTCGACAAGGCCCAGCGTGAGCACTACCTGCGGGAACAGCTCAAGGCCATAGATCGGAAGAGCACACGTCTGAACTCCAGTCACCGCTCATATCTCGTAT
>CAZBFW010000556.1:0-3460 GCA_964491135.1 uncultured Phycisphaeraceae bacterium
CGCACGTTCAAAGAGGCGCTGCAGAAGTGCATCCGCTCCATGGAGATCAAGCGCTTCGGCCTGGGCCTGGACGGCAACGACCTGTGGCTGAACTGGCACCGGGCCAGGCACAGCCGCGTGCTGGAGCCGGCCGCGTACGTCTGGGTGGACGACGCGGGCATGGAAACCAACGGCGGCGTCTACTTCGGGGGCACCAATCTCGGCGAGGCGCCGGGCGACTGGAAAGAGGAATCCGCCAGCGAATGGCCGGTGCCGGACGACGTGCTGCACGACAAGCTGGGCACCCCCTGCCAGGGCCGACTCTACTACATCCGCTATGCCCTCAAGCTCGGCTGGTCCGTCGAGAAGATTCACGAGGTGACGGGTATCGATTCGTGGTTTCTCACCCAGATCCAGGACCTCGTGCAATTCGAGGACGAACTGGCGGCCGCGGCCCCGGGCAGCGGCTCCGCCCGCGTGGACGCGCACGTGCACGAACTGTACCGGCGGGCCAAGTCCATGGGCTACTCCGACGTCCAGCTCTGCAACCTGTGGCGCCTCGGCGGCAACAGCCCGGCCCTCGCCGAGTTGCGCCGCAACCGCCCCGTGTACAAGCTGGTGGACACCTGCGCCGCCGAGTTCGAGGCGTACACGCCATACTACTACTCCACGCACGAGTCTCCCGTGACCACGATCATCCGCAGTCCGGAGGCGGTCGCCTCGCTGAAGGCCTCGGGCCGGACCGCCGAAGCCGCCGCGCCGGGCGGCAACGGCCGGTCGCAGGTGCGCAGCCTGATCGAATCACGGAACATCCGCCCGCCCTACGGCTATCGCCCGCTCGACAGCGAGCACCTGTCGGTGAGCTGGTACGACGACGAAATCCGCGTCAGCGAAAAACAGAAGGTGATCATCGTCGGCGGCGGGCCGAACCGGATCGGGCAGGGGATCGAGTTCGACTACTGCTGCGTGCACGCGGCCATCGCGGCCCGCGAAATGGGCTACGAGGCGGTGATGATCAACTCCAACCCGGAAACGGTCAGCACCGATTTCGACACCAGCGACCTGCTCTTCTTCGAGCCGCTCACCCACGAAGACGTGTTCAACGTGTGCGAACGGCTCAACGGCCGGCCGTTCACCGCGGGCGGGCCGGAGGGACTGGTCAAAGGCGTAATCGTGCAGTTCGGCGGGCAGACGCCGCTGAACCTGGCGGAAGGCCTGGCCGCCCGGGGCGTGCCGATCATCGGTACCAGCCCCCGCAGTATCCACCTGGCGGAGGAACGCGAGCATTTCAAGAAGATCCTGCACGAGCTGGGCCTCATGCAGCCGGCCAGCGATATGGCGAGCACCGTCGAGGACGCGCTGCGAGTCGCGGAGGAGCTCGGCTATCCCGTCATCGTGCGACCGTCGTACGTGCTGGGCGGCCGGGCCATGGAAGTGTGCAACAACCCGGCCGACCTGAAGCAGTACGCGGCCAAGGCCTGGGCCGCCAGTGACCGGGATGAGATGGACGGCACCCGCAATCCGATCCTCATCGACAAGTTCCTGCTGGACGCGGTGGAAGTGGACGTGGACGCCGTCAGCGACCACGGCCAGCCGGGCAAGCCGACGTCCGTCCGCCGCTGCGACATCTGCGGGATCATGGAGCACATCGAGGAGGCCGGCGTGCACAGCGGAGACAGTTGCTGCACCCTGCCGCCGTATTCCATGTCGCCCTCCCTGGAAGATGAGATCACGCACCAGGTGAAGCTGCTGGCCCGGCACCTGAACGTGTGCGGGCTGATGAACGTGCAGTTCGCCATTCACGAGCGGGCGGTGTACGTGCTGGAGGTGAACCCGCGGGCCTCGCGGACCGTGCCGTTCGTCAGCAAGGCCACGGGGGTGCCCTGGGCGAACATCGCGACGAAAGTCATGCTGGGCCTGAGCCTCAACCAGGCCCTGGCCGAGTCGGGCATTCACGCCGTGTGGGACCCGAACCACGTCTCCGTAAAGGTGCCCGTGTTCCCGTTCAACAAGTTCCGCGGCGTAGACGCGGTGCTGGGCCCGGAGATGAAGAGCACCGGCGAAGTGATGGGCATGGACCGCTCGTACCCCATCGCCTTCGCCAAGGCCATGTTGGCCGCGGGCATCCGGCTGCCCACCCGGGGCACGGTGCTGGTCAGCACGAACGATCCGGACAAGCCGAGGGTGGTGTCCATCGCCCGCGAACTGCATGAGATGGGTTTTGAGCTGGTGGCCACCATCGGCACCCACCTGGCCCTGAAGGAAGGCGGCGTGCCGTCGAAGATCGTGTCCAAGCACGCGGGCGACGAATACCCCTTCCTGCTGGAAATGATCCATCGGCGCGAGCTGGCCATGCTGATCAACACGCCCATCCACAAGGGTGCCGCGTGGGAGGAGGGCCGCTGGCGGGCAGCCTGCATCCAGGAGAACATCCCGCTGATCACCACGCTGGCCGGTGCCCGCGCGGCGGTTGGGGCGATCGGGGCCCTGCGCAAGGGTGAATGGTCGGTGGCCGCCGTGCAGGACTACATGGGAAGGGGGCGACCGGCATGATCGGCAAGCTCGCACTGGAAGACGGCACGGTGTTCACCGGGCAGCCCGCCGGGGCGGCAGGCACGGTGACGGGCGAAGTCGTGTTCAACACGGCCATGGCCGGTTACCAGGAGGTGCTGACCGATCCTTCCTACTGCGGCCAGATCGTCACCATGACCGCGCCGATGATCGGCAACTACGGCGTGAACGCGGCGGACGTGGAATCACGCAAGACGTTCCTGGCCGGGTTCGTCATGCGGGAAATGGTGGACCGCTACAGCAACTGGCGGGCGGAACGCGACCTGCGGGCCTACCTCGAATCCAACGGCATCGTGGCCCTGTCCGGTCTGGACACCCGCGCCCTCACCCGCCGCCTGCGCGTGCAGGGCTCGCTGCGCGGGGCGATGTCGACGGAGATTCTGGACGACTGCGAACTGATCGCCCGCGCCCAGGCCTCGCCGAGCATGGTGGGGCAAAAGCTGGCCGACCGGGTCACGCGGGAATCGGCGTGCGCCTGGTCCGAATCACTTCCTGAAGGGACGGTCCGGCCGAGCGAGCGGTTGCTGCGGGTCGCGGTGATCGACACGGGAGCCAAGAGCAACATCCTGCGGCACCTGGTGGCGCGCGGCTGCGAAACACAGGTGTTCCCATGCACCGTGTCGGCCGAAGCCCTGCTGGAGCACCGCCCGGACGGCGTGATGGTCTGCAACGGCCCGGGCGATCCGGAGCCGGTGCAGGAAACCATCGCGGCCCTGCGGCAGTTGATCGGCAGAGTGCCGATGTTCGGCATCTGCCTGGGCCACCAGTTGTTGAGCCTGGCCCTCGGCGCCAAAACGCACAAGCTCAAGTTCGGACACCACGGAATCAACCACCCCGTGCTGAACCGGGCGACCGGCCGCGTGGAGATCACCAGCCAGAACCACGGCTTCGCGGTGACGGAGCCGTCGCT
>CAZBFW010000557.1:0-3444 GCA_964491135.1 uncultured Phycisphaeraceae bacterium
GCGTATCTTTCCCATTCCCCTTCGTGCCTCCGTGCCTGAGTGCCTTCGTGCCTTGCTTCCTTCCTTCTTTTGACCTTTCGCCCGAGCATCTGCCCTCCAAACCCCGACATTTCAACAATTGGCCACGAAATTTCGGGCAAGCCCGGCCAGCCAGGCAAATCGGGCAAGCCGTCTTCTGCCGCATGGTGAGGCATAATGATGCACGATCGCGGAATGTGCGTCGCCAAGCGATCGCCCGGCACGGTAGGCTTATGTGACAAAGAATCCCCGAGTGCCGCGGCAGATTCCACGGCTTCGCAGCGTCATGTCATGGCACCCACGCGGCGAGGCCGGCGGCACACGACTTCGGGCCGGGGCGTCAATCCTTCACCTTCACGCCCAGGTGGCGGCGCAGAGCATCCACAAAGGGTTCCTGCTCGGGCTTGGACGCGTGGGTTTCGTTGTCGAAGAAGGAGGAGTACGCAAACAGGCAGAAGTTGCCGGTTTGTTCTTCCGCGGTCCGGACCTGGGCAAGCAGCGCATCCGGCGAGCCGGTCCGGAACGCCCCGATGCCCTGGGCCACCGCAACGTCCCTCGGCACATCCTCCCAGTTGCCCATTCGCTGGGTGAACACCGAAAGGTCATCCGTGTAGTTCATCGGGAAGACCACGTCGACCAGCCCCTCCTCCACCCAGCGGCGGCTGTCCTGGAAATAGCGCTCGCGGGACCGCGCCGGGTCCGCGCCCACGGAGACCGTGAGGGTGGTCCGCGGCCGGGTCCAGCGGATCATGCGCTGGATGTCCGTGACCAGCTTCGTGAGCTGGTCCGCCCGCCATTGCGTCCAGCGGTGCGGGTTGTCCTCGGGGGCCAGGCCGGTGGCGGCTCGATAGAGTTTCAGGGTACGGGCATCGCGGGGGTAGTCGATGTCGGAACCCTGCGGGATGACCGGCGGTTCGGACGGGAACCGGATGTAGTCCAGGTGGAGGGCATCGACGTTATATCCGGCGACGATCTCTCTGAACACGTCGACCAGGTAGGCTCGCACTTCCGGCAGGCAGGCGTTGAGACTCACGTAGAAACTCGGCTGCAGATCCTGCCGCTTGCCGTGCTGGTCATACCAGAACCATTCGGGGTGCGTGTGGTAGAGTTGGTCCGGGCATTTCGGCGGCTCGGCGCCACGCCAGGCCGGCAGCACGTTCACCCAGGCCTCAAAGAAGAGCTTGCGCTTGTGGGCTTCGCGTACGGCCACCCCCAGGGGGTCATACCCGGGGTCCTGGAAGTCAAACTGCTCCGCCCACGGCTCGAGTTCGGACGGGTAGAATGCGGTGCCGTTCCCGCGCACCTGGAAGATGACGGTGTTCATCCCCAGGCTCTCACAGTTGTCCATGATGCGGACGATGTCGTTCTCGGTCCGGTAGTCCATACGGGTGACCCAGATGGCCCGGATGTGCTCCGGCCGTTTCACGCCGGCTTCGCAGCCGGCCAGGACGACCGCACCGGCGAGGATTCCGGCGACGGCAAGGGTACGGACGATTGCATGGTGTGAGAGGGTACGCTTCATGACGGCTGCTCCCTGCTTGCGACTGCATGTGAAATAACGAAACGGCTCGCCTGCCGGATCCCGCGCCGCAGGCCCGGCCTTCGTTTGCTGATCCGAATGTCTTATACGCGGCTGGGGCGGATTCGGCAAGCGAGGGCCCGTGCGTGACGTTTTTTCAGGCCGGCGAGGATGTCGACTCCACAGGCGGTGCGATGGGAAGCGGTTCAGCGACGGGCCGTGACGGTTTCTCGTCCGGGTGACCGTCGCGTCCCCGGCGTCATTCCGGAAGAGGTGTTACGTCCGTGCGTCTGTGGATTCCGGCCGATTCAGCTCGAAAGCGGCGTGCAGGGCCTGCACGGCGCGGTGCCCGTCCGCCTGGTGGATGATGCAGCCGATCACGATTTCGCTGGTGGAGATGGAGTGGATGTTGATCTTCGCGTCGGCCAGCGTCTGGAACACCCGCGAGGCCACGCCGGAGTGCGTCCGCATGCCGATGCCCACCACGCTGACTTTGCAGACGTTCTCGTCCACTTCCATGCCGCGGAAGCCGTACTTGGAGGCGAGCTGCTGACCCAGCTCCCGCACGCGATCCACCTCTGTCTGGCGCGTGCTGAAGCCGATGTTCGCCACGTTTCCGCCGTCGTAGATGTTCTGGATGATGTCATCCACGACAATGTGGTGCCGGGCGATCTCCGCGAACACGGTGGCGGCCATGCCGGGGCTGTTGGGCACGCCGATGAGCACCACGGTGGCGAGGTTCTCCTGCAGGGTCACGCCACGGACCACGATGTCTTCCATTCCTGGGGTTTCTGCCATGATCAGGGTCCCCGGTGTGTCGGTGAGCGAACTGCGCACGTGAATGGGTACCTGGAACTTCTTGCCGAACTCGATGGCGCGGGAGTGCATCACCTTGGCTCCCGCACCTGCCATCTCCAGCATCTCGTCGTAGCCGATGACGTCCAGTTTCCGTGCATGCGGCTCGATCCGCGGGTCGGTGGTATAGACCCCGTCCACGTCCGTGTAGATCTCGCAGACCTCCGCCTCCAGCACGGCCGCCAGGGCGGCTGCGGTCGTATCAGACGCCCCGCGACCCAGCGTGGTGATCTCGCCCCGCTCATCGATGCCCTGGAACCCGGCCACAATGACGATGTTGCCGGCCTGCAGCTCCTGCTCAATGCGGGCCCGGCTGATCCGCTGGATGCGGGCCTCGGTGTGGACGCCGTTCGTCACCAGACCGAGTTGGCCGCCGGTGAGGCTGATGGCGCGATGCCCGGCGGCATCGATGGCCATGGCCATCAGGGCGATCGAAACCTGCTCGCCGGTCGTCAGGAGCATGTCCATCTCGCGCCGCGGCGGGCGCGGGGTCACTTCCTTGGCCAGGGCGATCAGGTTGTCCGTCGTCTTGCCCATGGCGGACACGACCAGGACAACGTCGTATCCGTCCAGCCGGGCCTTGACCGCGCGGCGGGCGGCCCGGTGGATCTTCTCGGCCGATGCCACGGACGTGCCTCCGAATTTCTGAACGATCAGCGGCATGGCGGGGATTCTATCCAGAGGGCAGCGGGGGTGCGATAAGAGAGAACCCGGACTGGCCGTCGATCATGCGGCGGCGAAATGCATACGCGAAGACCTTGAGGCCGCAGGCCTGGATCCGGGCAGAGCACGAGTTGGAGCGGTTCGCCGGGGAGCGAACTCCGATTCATCGGGCCCTGACCTTCTCCGGCCGTTCCCCCGCGAAGGCCGGACGATCGACGGGCGTGTCGCTCATGGGAACGACGGGAACGCTGGCCCGAACCAGAATGGGCAGCGTGCGGCCGGACTCGCGCTGAAGCTGGCGGACCGGTCGGATCAGATCCTGCAGCGCCGCGATGCGGCGCGGGTTCTTCCGCGCGGGGTCCGGCACCGGGGCCTCGATGACGCGAATC
>CAZBFW010000558.1:0-3431 GCA_964491135.1 uncultured Phycisphaeraceae bacterium
GCACGCGCACACGGCCCGCGCGACGAACGCCCCCCTGACCACCCACTCAGGCACCGCAGACTCGAAGCGGGGTTCGACCGGGCCGGTTACCACGTCCGCTTCATACGCTTCGGCCGCGCGCAGAAGCTGATCCAGCCAGTCCGCATGCGGCTCTTCGTCGTCGTCGATGAATGCGATCCACTCCGCGCCCGGCAGCGCCGCGCGCAGCGCCGCATTACGGGCGAACGGAATCCCCCGGCGCGGCTCCTCCACAAACTCCAACTCCCAGCGGAACCCTGCCTGCACCGCTTCAACGACCGCTTGCGCCGATCCCTGGGGATCGTTGTCCACCACGATGCATCGGATGGCCGGCGTCGGCCCCCGGAACGTCAACGCGTTCAGCCCCGCCAGCAACCGGCGCAGACCGACGGGCCTCTTGTACGTAATCACGCAGACGGCCACGCGCAGGGATTGCGTCATCCCCGGGACCCCGTCGGTTCAACTGGCGCTGCCGGCTTGCAGCACCTCATGATCGGCTCGTTCGCGACCAGTCCGTGCCGCTCGACAACGTCCGCAGGCAGCTCGCGGGCGAAGTAGTCCAGATCCAGCACGAAACCCGCGTCCTGCAGCCGGCCGTACAGGTCCAGCCCGTAGATGCGCACGTGGTCGTGTTGTCCGTAGAGCCGCAACCGTTCCTCGGGACCCGTCACCGATGGGTCTTCAAACGTCTCCTGCTTTTTGCGGTTCAACGGCGTCTGCAGAATGGCCCAGCCGCCCGCCCGCAGCACGCGGAACAGCTCCGCCATCGCCCGCCGATCGTCCTGGACGTGCTCCAGGACATGGTTGCACAGGATCACGTCGAACCATCCGTCGTCGAAGGGCAGTCGCGTGACGTCCAACTGCAGATCGCCACGCCCCGGCTCCAGATCGCCGCACACGTAGTCAATCCCCGCCGCGCCGGAAAGCGCCTTCCGCAAACTCGGCTCCGGGGCCACGTGCAGCAGGCGAGCCGGCCGCTGGAGAAGGTTAGTATGATCCCGCAGGTACAGCCAGATCTGCCGGTGCCGCTCCAGGGCTCCGCACCCCGGGCATTGAGCATTCGGCCGCTTCCGCACACCGAACGGCCGGAACGCCTCATACCGCCCGCCGCAGCACGGACACTCGACCCGGTCCCCCGCATAAAGTGCGCGGTGAAACCCACCTTCGATGCGCTTCCACGCCCGCGATCCGATTCGTCGCAGCCGCGCGGGCAAGATCCGCTTCGCGATTCGTACCATCACGCGTTCCACACATCACCGTCTGTCCCAGCGCGCCGGAGCGTACGGCTCGCCTCTTTCACTGTCAAGGAACGCCTGCGCCCCCGCGCCTCCCGTCCGTTTCCCGCCAACGTTCACGTCTCGCCCTTCGGCAGACGCGCCGCCGTCGGCACTTCCGGCAGGCCGAAAGAGACACGGGGCCGCGATGAGCTCACGGCCCCGCCTCTGCTCCAAACTGTAAGTGGCACGGGTCAGGCCGTCCGACGCCGCCCTGCCAGCACTGTCAGCCCCGCCAGGCCCAGCAACCCCATCGACGGCTCCGGCACCAGACGAATGTTGTCGATCCCGGACTCCGGCCCGAGCCCCCCCCAGCAATCCAGATCGAAAACCAAGGTACAGTCGTGGATGACGTTCTCGAACTTCGTGCCCGCATAGTACGGAACCCACAAATCAGGATCAAACGAGACGTATCGGGAACGCCATACGTCCGTCGGCCCAAGATCGCCATAGTACATGAACCGCACACCATTCGCCTTCCGAAGGATCGGTGTGATAGACTGGACATACTGCCCACCCGGTTGCGTAAGGACGATTTCGTCAAAACTGACCCCGTCGTAGACACTAAGGTCGCCACTGAACTCCGCAGGGCCCGCAATCAGCAGCCCGCCTCCGCCATTCAGAGTGTCCGTCGCCTGCAGCCATCCACCCGGATTCCCGCCGGTTGTCACGAGCGACAGCGTGCCCTCGAAGGGCGTGATAGTCGTCCACCCTTGAAGTGATCCATCGTCGAAATCGGAAAACGGTACCGCCACCGCCGGAGCACAATTCAATCCGTAAGCCATTGCACCCAACAACACGCAGGCTCGCGCACCACCAAACAGATTCCCTTTCATTTTGTGGTCCTCCCCGAAGTAGTGAAACAGAACTCGAACAACCGATGCCACAGCAAGAAAAGGGAGAGCAGGCGTTACATCACGCCACTCTCCCTCGCCCGTCTGCTATCGAAACCATCCGCGAGATACTCAGATCACGCGGATGCCACTTTCGGTTCCGGGCCGCGACAAAAATGCCCCTTGTTGCATTCGTCTGGTGTGCGCGGCGCTGCGTGTCACTGGTCAATCTCCTCCCAGCAATTCAGTATACGCTCTTGTTATGCCTTAGTAAAGAGCGATCACACATGAAGCGCCCCCGCCCGAGAACCCGTGCCCTGTGCTGTGACCTATTGTCCTTGGTGAGGAGCCTGGCTGCCATGCGACATTGACACGGTACGCTTCGCCTGCTAATAGCCGATACCCATGAACGCCAGGCCCCTCGTCTCCATCGTCCTTCCTACCAGGGACCGCTCCCCGGCCCTTCGCTCCTGCCTTGAGGCAATCCTGCAGCAGACCTACCGCCCGCTGGAAATCGTCATCGTGGACGACGGTTCAACAGACGGGACTGCAGCCCTACTGGACCAGTGCAGCAGCTCCGACCCCATCATCAGCATCCGGCCCTTCAGGAACCCCACCCCTATGGGTGCGAACCCGAGTCGGAATCGCGGGATCCGTGAGTGTGCGGGCACGTTGATCGCATTCCTGGACGACGACGCCTTTCCCGAACCCTGCTGGCTTGAGCGGCTGGTTCGAGCGTTCGCCTCGGAGCGGGTCGCCGCAACCACGGGGCGAGTGGAGAACGCCCCTGCAACCAACCTCTACGAGTTGGCGTTGAAGGGAACGCAACGCGTGGCCGGGCGCACCCAGGCCAGCCGCCTCGTCGGCTGCAACATGTGCGTCCGGCGGGATATCCTCGAACGCTTTCGCCTGGACGAGGATCGGGCGGGAGCTCTGCCGGACTCGTCCGTATCCGGCCGGGGTGACGAAGAGGGGCTGTTTCTCACCCTCCGGGCCGCCGGGTATGAACAACGAGTCGTTCACGACGCCGTTGTCATTCACCACCATCGATATACACGAAGGTCCTTCTTCCGCCAGGCATATCGCAGCGGTATCGGCACGGCCCGGCTGGGTTACAAGTACTACCTGCCGCCTCGCGTGGAACTCGTACCCCTGTTCCTCGCATGGGTCACGCTGCCGCTTGTCGCGCTGAACGTGCGGCTCGGCGTCGTACCGGCCGCGTTCGCAGCGTTCTTCCTCGCCGCCATCCTCTACAACGAGCTGTTCCGCAAGGCGAAAACCCCGTGGGAAACCTTCATCACCCTCC
>CAZBFW010000559.1:0-3429 GCA_964491135.1 uncultured Phycisphaeraceae bacterium
GCTGGTGCCCACGGCAATGTCCACATGATCGGCCACCTGGTTGTTGTTGCAGTCCCGCACGGCGTACTCGTACGCCCCCATGTCCACCACGGGGCCGACTCCGAGGAATCGCTCGAACCGGTCCAGGTCCAGCGGGGTGGGCTCACCGGTGTCGCCGTCGTGGTCCAAATCGAGCACGTCGGGCGGAACGGCCGCATTGCTGCCCGCGTCCGCGCACGGAGAGCCGGTCAGCAGATGCAGGTCATCGTCGGCGGTCCCGGCGACGTTGTCGTAGCCGTCGGCATCGGCCAGCAAAGGGTTACTGGCCGTGTTGTACGAGCCACCCAAGCCGCCCGCCGTCCAGCCCTGCACGCAACTGTAGCTCAAGGTCAGCGACCCCCCGCGATAGATCTGCGAGTACTGCCCGCTTCCGTTCCAATCCGTGTTGGCCCAGAAAATCGAGTTGATTACGGTAGCCGCCGTGTTTGCGCGTACATGGATGCCGCCGCCGTCTCGGGGCGAGGGTCCGGTTGTAGCGTTGCCATAGAACGTACAGTTCGTGACGGTGACGTTCCCGGCCGGCTCCATGAGGGCGATACCACCGCCGTAGGCGGTCGCTCCCAACTTCGGGCTGATCGCCTGGTTACCGCTGAACACGCAGTTCGTCAGAGCCAGCGTCGCATCGCCCCACACGCAAATGGCCCCCCCGCGGACCGTTACGGTGCCGCCCGTGGCCACGTTGCCCAGGAAGCGGCAGTTGACGGCCGTCACCGTGGCATTCGCGAGCTTGACGCACATGGCGCCGCCGGTGCGTGCCTGGTTGCTCTCGAACGTGCATTGAACGAACTTACCATGGCCGCCCGTTGCCAGCACCGCTCCACCCACGTTGGGAGTCGTGTTATCCACAAACGTGCAGTCACGGACGATCGGCTCGCAAGCCGCGCCGATGGAAAGAGCACCCGGCCCGTAGGTCGTGACATAACCACCTTCGTTGCTCGTGAAGGTGCATCCGACGATGTTGGGGGATGCGCCTCCCCACAGCTCCGCGCCACCCGTCCCACTGTATGACGTATTCCCGTCGAACACGCAGCGGGTGAGGCTGGGGTTGCACTGACCGATCACGATTCCGCCGGGGCCTGTACCCAGACCCGAATTCTCTTGAAACGTGCAGTCGATCAATGTGGCCGCACCCTGATAGTTCATCATGCCGCCTGCGCCCGCCGACCAGTTGTGGCGGATAATGCAGTCGCTGAGTGTAGGACTGGCGCCGTAGCGGACCGCCACGCCGCCTGCGTTGGTTGCATAATTGCACTCAACAATGCAGTTGCGAATAATCGGGCTGGCGTTGTTGTCGCAGAACACGCCACCCCCAATGTGGTTGGGATTCGTCCCGTCTGCGTACCCGCCACTGACGGTCACACCGTCCAGGATGGCCGTGGCTCCGACCGCGTTCGCCGAGACCACGTGATACGCGTTGTTCGTCTTGTTTTCGGTGCAGCAACTCTCCGCGTAGCCCGTGAGGGCGCCACCGCCGTCCAGCAGGCCGAAGGACTCGCCGCCGAGGCTGGCGTCCGCGGAATCATCCGCGTCATCGGCGTCCTGCCCTTGTGACTGGGCCTGCGCCCAGGGGCCCTGGTTCTCTGTTTCGGAGTCTTCCGGCAGGCCGTTGGTGTCGGCGTTCTGTGCCAGGACGGCCAGGAAGACCGGCTCGATGGCCGGGGCGTAGCTGGCCAGATGGGCCTGGAGCGGCAGCGACGCGACGTCTCGGCCGTCGGTCGGCATGGCTGGCGCGGCCTGGTGCTGCTCGGTGGTGGTTTCCGCGGCCGCCTTGATGGCCGCTTTGCGCGGAGTCGTGGACCCGGCCTCTGCCACCGGCCAGGCAGGCAGCAACGTCTTGACTATCCCCTCGAACGCTGTTTCAAGCGATCGATTTGCCCAGATTACCACTCCCTGCGCGCCGAGTTCCGCCCACGGCCCAACCCAGCCACCGGCCGCGCTGGCCAGCAGGCCGGACCAGCCGAACGGCCGCCCCTGCGCGTAGCCGCAGTCGTTCTGGTCCAGGTCGCCGCTGAGGATGGTAATGTAGACCGCCGGATCGCGTTCGTTTGGATTCAGCACCCCGTATCCAACAAACCCGCCCAGAACGGACACGTGATCCAGAAGAGCAAAGGTCGAGTTCCGGTCGTTGTCCGTCTGGCCGGTGCCCTCGTCCGGATAGTACTCGCCGTCTGCAACCCAGATCTGGACCGGGCCGGTCTGATTCGCGGCATCCGCCAAGGCCGATTGGAGATACGGGTAGGCGGTCTGCCAGGTGCGGCCGTTCGCGCCTTGAGCCGGGCGGGTGGCATCCACGTAAATGATCCTCGGGGTAACCACGGCCACCAGCCGGTTCTCCGCGTCGTATTCGAGCGATCGGCCCTGGTCGTCGATCGTGAGGTTCCCGTCGTCATCGTGGGACAACGGATACGGCGTGCCAAACACGCCGCTGTTGATGAGGGCATACTGGTTGAGCTGGTTGGGCATGTACGCCTTCGGACCCAGGAGCGGGCCGTTGGCCGTCTCCCGGTTACCGATGTTGTCATAAGCGTACGCCCAGTCGCCCACGTCAGCCCGCGCCGAGCCGGTCAGCTCGTTGCGCGTGTTGTAGCCGAACGACTGGTCGAGGGTTGCAGCAAACGCGGAACCGGAATACTCGACATTCGTACGCCGTCCGAGCACGTCGTTTGTGTAGTCGTACTTGGACACCAGGACCGGGGTGCCGGCCGGGTCCCAGGTGTTTGTCACGTGGTCGATGAGATCGCGACTGCTTTCGTACTCACGCGCGATCCGGGCGATGGTCGTGGACGCATCGCTGCGGAAGTCGATCCGATGAATCAGATCGGCCGTGGGATTTTGGCTCCCGTCCATCAGGTACTCGTACACGGCGCCATACGCGGGCAGGCCCGGGCCGGTGATGCGGTCCATGCGCCCACTGGCCGCGTTGTAGTGGTACGATGCGGAGTACTCGGTGTCGACACCCCAATTCACCGACAGCCCGGTCGGACGGTTGCCGCCGGACGGGTCGAAGGTGCGCGTGATGGTCCGTTCGTGCAGCCCGGAGATGGTTTCCGTGACCGCCTGCGGCCACGCCGAATAGTCGAAGGCGTGGTCGGTCGATTCCGGGTCCGCGGCGGTGACCAATGCGAGCTGGCCGGTTCGAGTGTGGGTAAAGGTCAGATCGGGGGAGTAGGCGGTGTCGCTGTAGTCGATCTTCCAGAGTTCCCCGGTAGCGGCAACGTACGTGTACGTAGTCTTGACGCGGTTGGACTGGGCGTCTTCACGCGCCCACAGGCGCTCATACAGCTTCCCATCGGGGTAGTAGGTGTATGAGGTATCCTGGCAGTCCGCATAGGTCTTGTCGGTAAGCAGCCCGGTCGCGGGGTCGTACACCCAGGTCGTTGTGTCGCCGTC
>CAZBFW010000560.1:0-3429 GCA_964491135.1 uncultured Phycisphaeraceae bacterium
CGCTGCAGCGGCTCGGACAGGTCCACCTTCGGGATCAGGACGTCGCCGGAACGGACCTGGACGGCCTCCGCGTAGGACGTGGTCTCCTGGCGGATATGGGCCCCTTTGTCGTAGAGCCGCACCTTCTCCGCGGCTTCCATGTCGTCAAACGCGAGCATCTTTTGCGTGCCGACCAGCGTGAGCCGGCGAATCTTGTACGGGTCCAGCCAACTGACGTGAATATGGGCCACCCGCCCATCGGCAAAGTGGAGCATTCCGAAGGCGAGGTCTTCCACGCCGGGTTGCAGGAAGCACTGTCCCTGCACGGACACCCGCTCCGGCACGGCGTCGAACAGGTAGCAGATCACCGAGATGTCGTGCGGGGCCAGCGACCACCAGGCATTCTCGTTGGACCGCACGATGCCGAGGTTCACCCGCTGCGTGTAGGCGTAGCGGATGTCTCCCAGCTCGCCCGCGTCGATCAGTCGCCGCACGTACTCCACCACCGGATGGTGGCGCAACAGGTGCCCGACCATGAGCTTGAGGCCGCGGCAATCGGCGGCGTTCGCCAGGCGTTCCGCTTCGCACGCCCGCAGGGTCAACGGCTTCTCCACGAAGACGTGCTTGCCGGCCTCCAGGGCGGCCCACGCGCACGAGAAGTGCTCCGGCGCCGGCGTCGCGATGACCACGGCGTTCACTTGAGGATCGTTCAGCACGTCGTCCAGGGATTTCGTGATGCTTGCGCCGGGGCAGGTCCGCTGCCGTCGTGCGAGCATTCGCTCGTCCACATCGCAGATCCATCGCACGCGCGCGTCTTCCTGGGCGGCGAAATTGCGCAACAGGGTCGCGCCCCAATTGCCCACGCCCACCATGCCCAGGCCGATCTCTCCGTCCATGACACGTCTCCCGTCGATGCGGTTGCGCGGGCTCCGCTGCGGATACGGTCCGATATTCGCCCCGCTCGCGGAGGGTATCGGCGGGCGTCCGGCGTCGGTTGAGTTCCAAATCCCAGGTGGGCCGCAGGGAAGGGTTACGTCGGTGCGCCCGCACCGCACGAGCGTGACGCTCCGCGCGGCGTGCCGGCCATCCGGGCGTACAGCGATTCCCAGCGCTGTACGCAGCCGTTCCACTCGTATTCCTCGGCGACCATCCGCCGCCCGGCGCGGCCCATCCTCCGGCGCTGCCCGGCGTCGTTGAGCAGCCGGACGATGGCTCCGGTCAGCGCGTCCACGTCGTTTGACGGGACCAGCAGCCCCGTCTGACCGTCGCGAACCGTCTCCACCAGGCCGCAGACGCGGCTCGCCACCACCGGCACCTCCATCGCCGCCGCCTCCAGGGCGGCCACGCAGAAGCTTTCGCAGATGGACGGAATGGCGCAGACGTCCCACCGGGCGATGTGCTCCGGCAGTGACTCGTGAGGCACCGAGTCGATCCAGGTGACCGCGCTTCCCGCGCCCGCCGCCTCGATGATCGCCCGGCACTCGTCGCGCTGCGGACCCCCGCCGACCAGCTCGAACCGTGCGGTCGGCATCCGCCACAACACCTTCGGAATGGCCTGGGCCAGCACGGTCGGGCCGTACACGGGCTTAAAACCCTTGAAGAACCCGACGGTCAGCGGGCGGTCCTTTTCGCGCGGGCGTGGTCGGAACTGATCGAGGTCCACACCCATCGGAACGACCTCGATGCTCTCCCGGGGAATGTTCGCAAACGCGGCCACGTCCGCCGTGAACGCATGCGACCACACGCACACGGTGTGTCCCATCCGGATCAGCTCGCGGCGGTACCGGGCGACCGGCTCCGCCCAGACCTTGATCTCCGGCGGCTTCACCACGTCGGAGCCCAGCGGCGTCACCAGCAGGCGTCCGGCCGCGGCAATCTCCGGTGACAGCCCGAAATCCTGCAGGAACTGCATGTGCACCACGTCATGTTCGCGCATCAGCCGGCGCAGGTGCATCGTGCGGCGGCGATCCCATCGGGCCGGGTAACGCAGACCGAATCGCGGGACCCGGTACGGCTCCACGCAGACGCCCGGGATTTCCGCGGTCTTGTACGATACGACGCGAACGTAGTGCCCGCGGGCGGCCACGCTGGACGCCAGGCGGCGCGTATGCACACAGGGTGCGTCGGCCAGCATGCAGATCTTCACGGATGACTCCCTGTCAGAGCGAAAGCGGGTTCATGCATCTCCAGCCGCTCGGTTTGCCCGGGCCACGCGTTGGGCAGCGCGAGGACCCCGGTCGGGCGTCCTTCGTCGTCGATCAGCAGCGGAATGCGAGCCGGCGACTCGGCCACCAGGCTGCATTCCATGTTGTCCCATAGTCGCCCCCACGCCACGTAGTTCCCGCCGGCCAGCGGCAGCGCGGGCAGACGCACGCGCACGCGGGAACGGCCGGCCGGCACGTCGTACAGGCGACCCTCCCGGCCGCTGTTGAAGTTGACGAACAGCCCGCCGTTCAATGCCTGGAAGCTGACCTCCGCGCAGAGTTTGCGCACGCGCGTGTTGAGTTGGAAATCGATCTCAACGTCCACCGGCTGGTGGCTGCGGACCGTGCGGACGGCACGGCCCGATGCGTCGCGAAACTGCAATCCCAGCAGTCGGCCGGGCAGCCGGTCCGCCCGCGGGCAATCCATGTAAGACTGCTCGCCCACCGCGTTCATCGTCGCCTTCATGTAGTGCTCGACGGCCCCCGTCGGGTCTCCCGCGAAGCTCACCCGGCCCTGGTCGAGCACGACGGCCCGATGGCAGATGGACCGCATCTGCTCGAGGTTGTGCGTAACGAACACCAATGTGGTGCCCGCGTCGACCATCTCGCGCATCCGGGCCTCACATCGTTGCCGGAAGGCGACGTCGCCCACGGAGAGCACCTCATCCACCAGCAGAATGTCCGGGTCGATGTGGGCGGCGACGGAGAAGCCCAGCCGCGCCGTCATGCCGGTGCTGTACCGTTTGACCGGGGTGTCCAGGAAGTCCTCCAGGCCGGAGAACGCCACAATGGCGTCGAGCTTGCGCTCCACCTCTGACCGGCTCATGCCCATGATGGCGCCGTTCAGGTAGATGTTTTCCCTTCCGGTCAGGTCGCCGTGCATGCCGGCGCTGATCTCAATCAACGCGGCGAGCCGGCCATTGACCGCAACACGCCCGGCGTCGGGCTTCAGGATGCCGGCCAGAAGCTTCAGCGACGTGCTCTTGCCGGCCCCGTTGGGGCCGATGATGCCCAGCGCCTCGCCGCGGGCCACCGCGAAGGAGACATCCTTCAGCGCGTGGAAGAAACCCGTCCGTTCGCGAGTCCGGCCCGCCAGTCGGGCAAACGCCGCCGCAACCACGTCGCGCAGGCTGTCGTGAAGCTGTCCGCGGCGGAAGGCCTTGGACACGTTTTCGAATCGTACGGCCGCCTCGCCCATCACACGCACTCCGCGAACTTGTGGGCCTGCCGGCGGAAGACCCGCCAG
>CAZBFW010000561.1:0-3427 GCA_964491135.1 uncultured Phycisphaeraceae bacterium
GCGATAATGAGCGGTGACTGGAGTTCAGACGTGTGCTCTTCCGATCTCCGCTCGCATGCGCTGCGGATTCTGCCCTGCGGCCTTGTGGATGTAAACCCTCAGCCGCCCTGGGTAAACTCGCCCAGTCGGTCCATCGACCGCCGCAGCTCGTTGAGGGCCCGCCGGGTGGCGGCCAGGACGGCAGCCTGGGTCGTATTCAGGCGGGTGGCGACGTCCGCGACGGGCAGGCCTTCCAGGAACCGCAACTGGATCACCTGGCGATGCGGGTCGGGCAGCTTCGCGACGCACGCGGCCAGCGCGTCAATTGCCTCATCCTTGCGTATGATGCGGCTGGGTGTGTGCGACTCGGTACAGACCTGATCCAGCAGGTTCCAATAGGAGTCGGCGCGCCCGCCCTGCATCGCGTTGCACTCCCGCGCCACGTCGCGTGCCTGCCGGTGACACGCCCTCCAGGCGTCAATCAGCTTGTGGTCAAGGATGGTGAGCGCCCAGTTCAGGAAAGAGTCGGGATCGGCGCCCTGGAAGCGCTCCATCTGCTGGAAGACCTGCAGATACACGTGCTGGAGCACGTCCTCCGGCTCGAATCGGGACCGCATCGCGCCATCCATGCGGGCCTCGGCCCGCGCCTGGAGTTGTGGATGAAAGACGGCCAAAAGTTTGGTGACGGCCGTCTGGTCACCGTGGCGGGCCGCGTCAACCCACGCTTGTAGTTGAGAGGCTTGCTCCATGCTGAAGCCGGCGTCTTCGTATAAAGCAGGACTGAACCCCCATGATCGATGTGCATTCTAATGCCCGCGTCGTGTCGAGCCAATGGTCCTGGCGCAGCGATCCGTGTAAACTGGTAAAGGTGGCCCTCTGGGCGGACGCCGATGGGGGGCTGGTCCGTGCGGAGCGGCTATCGTGACATCTTCCTCGGACAATCAGGTCGGCGGCCCGGATGAGCGCGTTACAGCTCTGGTGGAGGAATACGTCGAGCGGAGGCGGTCCGGCGAGGTCTTGACGCCGGAGGCGTTCGCGGCAGAGCACGCCGACATGGCGAGTGCGTTGCGCCCGTACCTGGAGGGTCTGGCGATCCTGGACCGGGTTCGGGAGAGCGCGAAGAGCCCGGTGACGGCAGACGCGATCGCACAGTCGGGCACGCCATTGCCCGAGGTTCCCGGGTACACCATTACGCGCGAGATTGACCGGGGTGGGATGGGGATCGTGTACGAGGCACGCCAGCTTTCCACCAAGCGTACCGTTGCCATCAAGACGCTTCCCGGCGGTCCATTTGCAGCTCCCGAAGCACTGCGACGATTCCAGAGAGAGATTGAGCTGGCCGCCCGCTTGCAGCATCCGGCGATCGTCCGGGTGCTGGAAAGCGGCGACGCCGCGGGACTGGCCTATTACGCGATGGACTTCGTGAAGGGGGTGACCCTGCAACGTCACATCGCGGAGACCCGCCCGGCGCGACGGGAGATCGTGATGGTCTTCGTGCGGATATGCGAGGGGGTGCAGTACGCGCACGAACACGGCGTGATCCATCGTGATCTCAAGCCGGCGAACGTGTTGATTGATGCGGAGGGCAAGCCGCACATCCTGGACTTCGGACTGGCCAAGGCGGTGGATGAGGCCGGGGCCGTTGCCGCGCAGACCACGGTGTTGTCCATGCCAGGGCAGCCGATGGGCACGCTGCCGTACCTGGCCCCGGAACAGGCGACCGGCCTTCCGGAGGCCGTCGGCGTGCGTACTGATGTGTACGCGCTGGGGATCATGCTGTTTGAGGCGGTTGCGGGAGGGTTGCCGTTCGACGTGGCCGGCAGGGCATCGGAGGTGATTCGGCGGATTGCGGAGGAGACGCCGCGCCGTCCGTCGCAGGTCTGCCCGGGCGTGGATCGCGAGCTGGAAACCATCATTTTGAAGGCCATTGAGAAGGACCCGGCGCGGCGGTATGCGACGGCCCGGGAACTGGGCGAGGACCTGCGCCGGTACCTGGAGGGTGAGCCGATTGTCGCCCGGCGCACCAGTCGCTTCTACGTGGCCCGCAAGAAGGTGATCAAGCACCGCTGGAGAATCGTCGCCGGCTGCGCTGCGGCGGCGATGGCCGTCGTCGGAATCTGGGGGGGAACCTGGTGGAGTCGCGAATCCGCTGAACAGGCTCGGAGGCGCGGGCGGCCCGACGCCCGCATGAAGCTGCTGGGCATGCAGCAGGGCGTGGACCAGGGCAAGCCCGAGGAAGCGCTGAGCGGTCTCGAACGTGTGGCCGTCGACTATCCGGAGCTTCGCGAGATTCCGTTGGTCTGGGCCCAGGCTCAGTTCTCGCAGCCCCAGTCCCGATATGCCGCACTGACCCACCTGGAGTCGGCTCTGGCCGATAACCCCGGTCGGTGGGACTGCCGTGAGCTGCTTGCCGAGATGTACGACTCGACCGGATTCACCCAGCGCGCGGCCGAGTTGAGGGCGGTGCCGGGATCGCGCGGGGCAGACACGGCAGAGGACTGGTACCTGCGATCGCTGACCACGCTGAGTCTGGAGCGAGCCTTTGACGCGGCGGCGGTGGCGACTCAACGTGATCCGGCGCATGTTCTGGCCTGGCAAAGGCTTGCCCAGCTTGCCATGCACACCGGCCGGCTGGATGACGGCCTTCGTGCAGCCGACCACTTTCTGGCTTCCGGAGAAAGCCCTCTCGTCTGGCTGCGGTTCAAGGGTGACGTGCTCACTCTGAAGGGTGATGCGCAAGCGGCCCTGGAACAATACGATCGGCTGATCGCCCTGAATCCGTGCGACCGATCCTTGTATCGAAGCCGCGCTCATCTCCACCGGCACATCGGAAGGTACGATGAGGCCGTGGAGGATTATACGAAGGCGCTGCAACTCGGGGAGTCTGTCGACGGGGGGATGTGGGAGTACTACCAGCGGGCCACGGCGCTCTGGATTGCGGGACGCAAGGACGAGGCGATCGACGATATGCGGCGGGTCCGCATTCTGCGCGGGTTTCCTTCGTACTCGGACGCTCGCCTCTTCGTGCTGCTGCGCAACGAAGGACGGCAGGAAGAGGCCCAGGCGGTTCTCGAGGCGGCCCGGCGGGACGTGCCCGACCGATGGGTGGACCGTGTGTTTGCGTGTCTGGCAGGCGAGATCCCGCCCGCGCAGCTCGTGGCCATTGCCGGCGATGATCGTATCCGCCGCTCCGAGGCGTTCTATTACGCGGGGGAGGCCTGTCTGCTGGCGGGCGAACACGACGCCGCTCGCGTTTGGTTCACCGAATGCGTTCAGAGCGGAGTCGAATGGGATTCCGTGGCCGGCCCTCTGACTCCGATGAACGAGCACCACCTGGCGCGATGGCGCCTGGTGACTCTGACCGGGCCCAGGCCCACGAGCGCCCCAGCCGGCGATTCATCTCCTGTAGGCGCCCGATAGGGGTTGCGGGATCACACCGCCTCGTTGT
>CAZBFW010000562.1:0-3414 GCA_964491135.1 uncultured Phycisphaeraceae bacterium
CGCGTTCTACCACGCGCACGGCGACCCCGACGCGCATTAGCTTCATGCCATTCCATCCTGACACTTTCGTTCTGCCTTTTCAATTCGTCATGGGTGACGCTCGGCTAAATCCTTATCCACGATTATGCGACAGCTCGCTGCCGGTCGCGTAGTTTTTCCCGGTTACGATGCTTGAGGTAGTATTCCACCTCGACCATCAACTCAGCGATCGTTCGGCATCGATGGTTTCGTGTCACCTCGGCGTGCAGGTCCAGCCACACTCGTTCGATCGGGTTGAACGACGGGCTGTAGGGCGGCAGGAAGTGCAATCGGATTCGGGGCATGCCAGCCAGCGCTAACTGTGTCTGACGACTCTTGTGGATGATGTAGTTGTCCACGATCACGTGGATCACTCTGGCTGAAGGGTACGTCCTCAAGAGCCGCTTCAGCAGATCAATGAACAGGCGGCTACGCTTGTGGACGCCTGCCACCCAGTGAATCCGCCCCGCCCGCACGTCCTTGGCCCCGGCCAGGTACCGCTTCACGTTCTGACCGGGGGTCACCACTTCCTTCTGCTGCCCCGACAGCATCCAGTCGAATCCGATCTTGGGATTCAGGTGGATGTCCACCTCATCCGCGTGTACCGCCACCTCATTCCTGCCCAGGTTCCCGATCAACCGGTCGATCTTCCGCAAATGCCTTGTTTTCCGCCCCTTTCTCCACGGGCACCGCAGCACCGGACGCGGTCGGCCCAGCCGAGCCCCGATCGTCTTGAGCAACCGGCTCATCGTCGCCTGGCTCACCCGCAGACCCGTGCATTCCGCCATGACTTCGCAGAGCAATTCCTGCGTCCACGTGGGCCGTGACCAGCCGTAGTCCTGAGGTGAACCCGCCACCGCCTGGCGCAACTGCAGCAGAAACATCTCGTCCACAACGGTCCGGCCGTTCTCCTCCCGCCGATCCGCCAGGGCCGACCAGCCGCGCTCCTGGAACCGATCCAGCAGCCGGTACACTGTCGATCGGGCCACGTGATGGGCCTCCGCCACTTCCGCCACCGGTTTGCCTTTGCTCACCTGCAGCACAACAACATCCGCGTCCGCGTTCCTGCATCCCTCTCACGTTGAATCCAGATCCGCAACGTGCGCTTCTCCGATCGCGACAACTCGGGCATAATGGTCCGCATGGGGCCTCCTTGCCTTGAACGTGCTGGTCAGAACACTTGGCATTGATGCCCCATCTTTTACACATTGCCCACTTTCGCGCCGCGCGATTGTGGATAACTATTTAGCAACCGCGTGTGCCCGGATGCCTTGGATGTCGAGTCAAGTGGTAGGCATGATAAACATTCATGAAGTTGACCCTGATCTCGCCGTCGCTGTTCAGCGGCAGTTCCAACAGCATTTGACTGTCAACTGGCGTAGCGGTGATGAGGTCTACTATGCACCGGACTTCACCCTGGCTCTTGCCATGCGTGAGCGTTGGGAGTTTGCGTTTGGCACTCGAATATGCTCTGCAAGGATCATGACCGTCGATGCGGAGCGCAACTTCCGAAAATGTCTTGCCAGGTTTGTCATGCGGCGTTTCGCAAGCCCCGGAGCGTTCGGGCAGAACTATGATCATTGGTCGGGTAGCGCATGGTCGCCTGAGTCAAAACAGGTGGCCCTCATTGAGTTGACAAACCGTGATCCTCGTACGCAATCCTATGGCCTAAGGCACTACGACGTTAACAGCGGACGCTGGACAAAACTGGCAGAGCGCGAGAACTGCCTAGGGCATCATGCCTGGTCGTCCGACGGGGAAGCTTATCTCTACCGAACGCTAAGTCAGTGGCGGCTCGTCTCGGTGAGGACGGGCAAGACAAGCGTCGTTTGTGAGCAAGATGCTCTGCCGAAGCACTGCCATCTGACCGTGGACGGGAAAAGGCTACTCGTCATCGACCGTCAGAACAATCTTTCCGTATTGGATCGCGAGTCCCTGCATGTTACTGACGCCCTTGCGCTGAGTCGTATCGTCGGAGGAACCGTAGATTTCTCGCTACCCGACCCGCAGAGAAACGTACTGCTTCTGGGTGTGGAAACTAAGTTCGGTGACTTGGCGACAAGTCGTCGTCTGTTCGCCGTGAGTACCGCGAGACACGGGAAGTCGGCGACGGAAGAACGGGACATCTGATATTGGCGAAGAAGGAAGAAATCTCTGCTCAACGGAGGGGAATGCCCAATGCCAGATGAGGCGTGTCAGACAACTCGGCCCAGCCGGAATCCTGGTCCGCGAGGCGGACTGTACGTCGCTGGGGTGTCCGCTTGTTCCGCCGGTCCCGCAATCCCTCGGCCCCTCGGCACTACCCATGCCCCGGAGGAGTCAACCCGCCGGCCGGCGAACGGCGCCGGAAACCCCCGTCCGCACCCCGCGGCCGGCAATCGGGTCACGAGACGGAGCGTTCCGTCAGCATCGCGTTGCCTTCCAGGATGACGTCGTTGAAGCCGTCGACCGGTTCGGCGGGCAGCCAGTCCACGCGCAGCTCGTCGAGCGTGGCGCCGTCCAGTTCCGTGAGGTCCTCGCGCAACTGGCCCAGGCCCTGGTTGAACGCCATCAACAGGTGGCGGATGGCCGACGGTTCGTGGCCGGTCATGCGGGCGGCGGTGGCGTCGGCGGCGACGGGGTCGCGGCCGGCCAGCAGCACCCAGTCGCCGAGGCGATCGCGCAGGTCCACCGTGGTGCCCCACCAGCCGGGCATGACGTGCGGGCCGTTGCCTTCACACCCGATGGAGCCGTCCACGATGACAAGGTCGGGTCGCAGGGCGGTTGCGATGTCCAGGAATGCCTGCTCCAGCCCGGCGGGAGCGTTGTGGAGCTTCGTGCGGTACGTCAGGCCCGGCTGGCCGTAGTATGAGGCCGAGGTGACGCCCATCATGTTTTTGAGCGATAGGGTCATCTGGGCGAAGCGATGGGTCTTGATGACGGGGATGGAGATGATGCGATGCGCCCGGCGGGCCAGGCTTGAGACGTAGATTTGTCCCAGTCCGCTCGGACCGGCCGGTATGGCATCCCAGCCGGGGGAGTCCGCGTTCAGGCATGCCAGTTGGATGGTGCCGTCGTAGCGGCCGTTGAGCCAGTCCACCTTCTCCGGGACGCTCGTTGAACCGTCCAGGGTGAGCATTTCGTCCCACGCGAAGCGATCCACCTGCCCGCCGTCGCCGATGATGACTTTCGCGGCTCCGGCGCGGAGGCACTCCTCGGCGACGGTCAGGAAGATCTCGGGCTTGGTGCATTCTCCGGTGGTGAACAACGGATGGTGGACCATGCCGGCGCCGACGAGGTTCGGCTTGATGAACACGGTTTCGCCGGGTGCCACGATGGCCCCGGCCCCGCCGCACGCATCCAGGGCCTGGCAGATCGGAAGAGCGTCGTGTAGGGAAAGAGTGTAGGATAGGGTGT
>CAZBFW010000563.1:0-3411 GCA_964491135.1 uncultured Phycisphaeraceae bacterium
CAGAACTTCGGCCACCCGCCGCTCGATCGAATCTTCGATCGGAATGTACCGAATCGGCACGGGCATCTCCGGTTCCTGGCCGGCGGCGAGGGCCTCGTCCACCTCCCGGAAAACGACTCGGCGGAACAGGAACTGCTCCTTGACTCCTGCCGGCAGTTCGATGACCACCGCTGCGGTTCCCGTCTGTTGCTCGAAGCTGCCGGTACGCACGCGGCCGGTTTTCTCGGCGGGGATGCCGTCCAGCACGATGTTGAAACCCGCCCCCTGGGGTTGGCCGTCGGCCCACACGGCCGGGGCGATCACGCGGCATGTGACTCCCTGCCCCCGATCCTTCCCGAACACGATGCCCTGGATGACGTACTCGTACGTCCGGTTGGGGCGGAGTTCTCCCTTCAGTTCAAACCAGACGGAGATCTTTCCCGGGGGGGTCGGGAAGTCCACCTCCTTGGTGTCGATGAGCAGGCCGCGGAATCCGCCCTTCTCCTGGGCGCCCAGCTCCACGTATCCCACCGCCATCTTGTCGCGAAACGGACGGATGTTCGTTACGCCGGAAACGACCACCTGGCCAAAGTAGTCATCCCCGTCGAACGCGTAGAAAACGCCGTCCCGGGTCATCAGTTGGCGCATCTCCGCACGCTTCGTGTTTCGGTTCAACAGGCCGTTCGCCACCAGGTTCGGGCCCGCCGAGCACAACGGCAGGTCCGCCAGGCATATTGCGAGCACGACCGCGGCAACCGCCGCCCGCGGGTTATGTTTCAGAAACACGGTCAACTCCCCCTTTTTCTTGTCCGGGCAGAATGCCTCTTCATCGCGGTTTGCATGGGGTCCCACAGGCAGCGAACCCCGAAGCAGGGCGCAGAGAATACCACAGACCCGCCCAGCATGCCACAGATGCGGCGCAGTCCGTCCGCGGGTCGCGCGGCCTGTCCCGGGACCGGGACCAGCCAACAGTCGCGAGCTGTCGAACGGCCCCGATGCCAGCCTGCGCACCCCATTCTACGCCCTGGCCGTCGGGCCGGTTCCAGAAGACCGGCTCGAAACGGCGGGGCGGTTGATCCGGCAGTATCCGTCCGCTATAGGAGGGGTTCGGATACCGCGCCTGGTCGGCGCGGGTACCTCCCCACCGGGTGCGGGGCCGCCCCTCCGGCGTCAGACACCTGAACGAGGTGCGCACGATGATCCATACGACGGGCAAAGACCTGCTGCTCCGGGCGTTTCAGGGGCGGGCGACCCCTCGTGCCGGGTGGGTTCCCTTCGTCGGCGTCCACGGCGGCAGGATGCTGGGCATCAGCGCCCGGGAGTATCTGCAATCCGCCGACCGCATCGTCGAGGGGCTGCTGGCTGCCCACGGGCGCTACCGCCCGGACGGCCTTCCCGTGGTTTTCGACCTCCAGATGGAAGCGGAGAACCTCGGCTGCGACTTGCGATGGGCGGACGACACCCCGCCTGCCGTCGTCTCGCACCCGCTGGCCCGGCATGGTTCCGACGTCCTGCCCCGCTTCGACCTGTCTGCCGGCCGGTTTCCGCTGGTCTTTGAGGCCCTCCGGCGAATCAAACGCGAGATCGGACGGACGACCGCGCTCTACGGGCTGATCACGGGGCCCTTTACGCTGACCCTGCACCTGATGGGGACCCGGGTGTTCCTGGACATGCTCCAGGATCCGGACGCCGTGCGGCAGGTCATCGAGTTCTGCGCCGACGTGGGGGTGCAGACCGCCGAGGCATACCTGGCGCACGGGGCGGACGTCGTTGCGGTGGTCGACCCCATGACGAGCCAGATATCGCCGCATCATTTTGAGGCGTTTGTGGCCGAACCGATCAACCGCGTCTTTTCGCGCATCCGCGAACGGGGCGGGCTGTCGTCCATGTTCGTTTGTGGCAACGCGACGCGGAACCTGGAGTCCATGTGCCGGACGTTGTGCGACAACGTGTCCATCGACGAGAACGTGCCGCTGGAGATGCTCAAGGAGCTGGCGGGCCGGTACGGCCGATCCTTCGGCGGAAACATCAAGCTCACGTCGGTACTGCTTCTGGGCGATCCGGACGACGCGAAGCTCGAGGCCATCCGTTGCATGGAGATCGGCGGCACCAACGGCTTCATCCTGGCTCCGGGATGCGATCTGCCCTACGCCACGCCCGAGGCCAACCTGGAAGCAGTGGCCCTGATGGTCCATGACGACTACCAGCGACATGTCGCCAATGCCACCCTGCGAGTGAAATCGGCCCGATCGTTCGACGATGTGGTTCTGCCCGACTATGCGAACGAGTCTCGCGTCATCGTGGACGTGGTGACGCTCGATTCCGCCTCCTGCGCGCCCTGTCAGTACATGGTGGACGCGGCCCGGCAGGCGGCGGCGCCGTTCGGGGACCGGGTGGCCGTGCATGAACGCAAGATCACCACCCACGAGGGGCTGGGTTTCATGACCCGGCTGGGCGTGGAAAACATCCCTACCCTGTGCATTCACGGCCGGCCTCGATTCGCGTCGATCATCCCCGACGCGACGACGCTCACGCGGGCGCTGGAGGCGGCCGTAGAGGATCGACGGGTGTGATTCCGCTGGCCTTCATCACCGGGTTTCTGGGGAGCGGGAAAACGACCTTCCTGCAGCACGTGGTGCGCACGCACCGCGGCCGGCGGCTGGTGTACCTGGTCAACGAGTTCGCCCCCGCGGACGTGGACGGGCCGTTGATCGAGTGCCCCCCTGACGACCTGATCAGCGTGGTCGGCGGCAGCATCTTCTGTCGCTGCCTGGTCACGGATTTCATCCGGCACCTGCGGGCCGTGGCCGAACGGGCCGCCAACCCCGACACGCCGGTCGACGGCGTGGTGATCGAGGCCAGCGGCATTGCCGACCCCGGGGTGGTTCCCCGGATGCTGGAGGAGACGCGGCTCGACGGGCCCTACCGGCTCGCCCGCGTCGTCAGCATCGTGGACCCGGGCACGTTTGCCACGCTCGTGCAGACGCTGCCGAACCTGAGCGCACAGATCGTCGCCAGCGACGTGGCGCTGCTCAACAAGACTGATCTGTACCCGCCCGACAAGGTGGCGGAAACCGAGCGTGCGCTGCGCGACCTGAACGCATCACTGGAAATCGTGCGGACCTCCTTCTGCGCGGCGGACATCGACCTCTTCACGCCGCGCCGCGCGCGGGCGCTCAGCGGGCAATACGCCCTCTGCGCCGACCCGAACTACGAGGTGATCACCATCACCGTCGACCGCGCGCTGGATGCCAATGCCCTGACCGCCGGCCTTCGCGGTCTCGCCGACGTGCTGTACAGGGCCAAAGGCTACTTCCCGACCGCGGCGGGCCTTCGGCACCTGGACGCCTCCCCTTCCGGGCTGGCCGTCCGGCCCGCTCCCCGCCCGGATCTGCCCCCGCGCCTGGTGTTCATCCTCCGACCCGGCTCGCG
>CAZBFW010000564.1:0-3408 GCA_964491135.1 uncultured Phycisphaeraceae bacterium
CCATCGCAACCTGGGCGATTCCCTTGGCACACTCGGCGGCGATGTACTCAAAATGAGGCGTCTGGCCGCGAATGATGCACCCCAGGCAAATCACCGCATCGTATCGGCCGGTGCCGACCAGCTTTCGCGCCGCCAGGGGTAACTCGTATGATCCGGGTACCCGCACAACGGTCATTCGCTCGTCCGGACATCCGTGGCGTTGCAGCGTGTCCACCGCTCCGGCCAGGAGCTTGGACGTGATGAAATCGTTGAAACGCGTCACGAGCAGGGCGAAACGCTGCTGCTGGACGACCAAATTGCCCTGAATCTCCTGTGGCATGCGGGATCTCCGGTTACTGGCGGCGTGACGCCGACCGCGTTTGCGCCCAAGATCGCAAGACGCCCGGCTCTGCACCTGCCGACGGGTATCCTAACCCCGTGCCCGGCGGAGTCAAAAGGCCGGGGTCCGCCCCCGTCTGCGGCCCGGCCGGCGGGCTGCGGCTGCCGTCACTGCGTGCGGTTCGTGCAGAATCCTACAACTTTTCCCGTCACATTCGGCCCGGAATCCGAATCCAACAGGAGGCAACAACGGGCCGGTCACTCAGACAGACCTCTTAGCCGGAGGGTCCCGTACGTGACGATCGCAGCAGATACGGAGTTGTGGGTCGTGGAGCCGGCGGCGACCGGCGTATGGAATCGGCTGGCGGCATGGTGGCTGCGCAGCCGCAGTGAGCGGGTCTGGACACTGATCGCAGTTCTCTGGGGCCTGAACACTCTGGACCTGGCCTGTACGCTGTTCGCCGACCGGTACCTCCTGTTGGGCATCTACGGCGAGGTGAACCCGATCGCGATCGCAGTGATGGGTGTCGGGCCGGCGGCCGTCATCGTGTTTAAGCTTCTGCTGGTGGCGGTTGGGACGGGCGTGCTGGCGATCCTCCGCCGTCAGCGCGTGGCGGAGCTGGCGGCCCTGGCCATGACGGTAGCGTACGGACTCGTTCTCCTGCGCTGGAAGTTGTACTTCGAGCTGGCGGAGGTGCAGGAGGTGCTGCTGCGGCTGGGCACCGACGGGGATGGTCCGCCGATATGGTTCAGGGTCGTGTCTTGAGCATCGGGGTCGGGCACACCGGGCCGCGACTCGCACGACACAGCCTTGACGGTGCGATGCCTTATTGCTTCTTGCGGCCCTGGATGCGCTGGGCTTCGTCGGCTCGCTTCTGCAGTTCCTGGAACTTCCGGGCCAGCCAGGAAGGTGGCTTGGGCGGTTTCGGCGGACGCTTCGTGTCCGTGCCTGCGCTGCCGGCTTTCTTGTCTCGTTCCTTCACCGTGCGAATGTGCTTGCGGATGTAGTACTGCTCGAGCATGCCGAACAGACTGCTGGTCATGATGTACAGGTTCAGGCCGCTGGGCATCGCGTACAGGATGAGGGAGAAGAACACCGACATGACGGGCATCATCTTCTGCATCTGGGCGGCCTGGTCGAACTGCGGGCTCGATCCGGCGCTGCCGGACGATGCCGGCGTCTGCGGCCTGGGCATGAGCTTCTGCTGGAGATACATGGTGATGCCCATCAGGATGGGCAGCAGGTTGAAGGCTTCGATGGGGCCGGTCAGCGAACTCAGGAGCGGGACGTGATAAGCCTGGCTGAACGGGATGAGGGCATCCGGAGCGGTCAGGTCGTGAATCCACAGAATGAACGGCTGGTGCCGCATCTGGATGTTGTTCGCCAGGCTCGTGTACAGGGCGATCCAGATCGGCATCTGGATCATCATGGGAAGGCAGGAGTTGAACACGGATGTGGCGGGGTTGATTCCCTCTTCCTTGTACACCCGCATGGTTTCCTGCTGGAGCCGGACTTTGTCGTTGGCATGGAGCCTCTTGATCTGCTCGATCTTCGGCTGCAGCTTGCCCATCCGCTCCTGCATGCGGACCATGTTGATCTGCCCTTTGCGCGTCAACGGGTGAAGCATGGCCCGCACGATGATCACCAGAATGATGATGGCCACTCCATAGTTCGGAACAGCCGTGTGAAGGCCGTCCAGCAGCCACACCATCAGGTTCGTCAGCCAACCGAAGGCGCACGATCCGTACTGCACGCTCAGGATTTCGGCGAATCCGAGCCGGACATAGTCCGCGTTGCTTTGCCGCAGGAACGATTCCTTGTCGTTCGGCCCCACATAGCACACCTGTGCCGACTCCCACGTGCCGCCCGGCGGCATCGAGGCCCGCAGAACCAGACGCGTCGTCACGCCCGTATGCGACTCGTTCTTGCGGTTCAGATTCAGGGTCTCTGCCTGCACGACGTTGTCTGGTCGCTCGCCGTCCGCCTGGCCCAGCGGAACCGTGAGAAAGGTGAAGTACTTGTTGCCGGCGCCGTGCCACCAGAAGTGGTCACCGGACTCCCGCTTGTATTCAGTCAACGCCTTCTCGTTTGATGCAATCTTGCGAAAGGCGATCCCGTTCAGCTTCGGAAGGTTCGGCGCGCCGGACGGGCTCACGGCCGTGTACACGTACCGGTCATCCGCCCGGCTGTACTCCTGGCGGATACCCACCGGACCCCGCTGCGCGAGCCGGATATCCAGGGTCTCGCTCGTCAGGTTCTCCAGGGAGAGCTTCACGGCCAAATCATGTCGGCCTGACTCCACGGACTGGGGCTGCAGAGCGTACTCGCGGGTCATCCGGAGCAGGGGACGGCCCTGTCCGTCCACGACGTCCAGCGTGAACCGGACGGTCTGCTCCTTCTCACTCTCCGATCGCGACACCTGCCAGACGGCATCCTCCAGCGGGATCGTCTGCAGGTTCACCGTGATGGTCTCCAGGGCCAGAGAAACGTGCTCCGGACCCTCCGGACCCTTCTCCGGCTGGAGGAGTTTGTATCGTTCGTCACTGGCATATTTGGCGGCGTAGTCCGTCAGGGTGGCCGTGCGGATCGCGGCGCCGCGCGGCGAAAGCTCCAGATGCATTCGGTATGGGCTTTCGGGGTCATCCGGCGCGGCCCCCATCACGACCGGCCCGGCGTCTTCCGCCGAGACCGCGCGGAGCCCGTGCGTGGTCGAGGGCGACGAGGTGGCTCCCGGCGCGCCCGGGCGCGAGGTCGGCGCGGCATCGGACGATTCCCCGCTCGCCTGGCTGGTGGGCACCGCTTCTGCCGGCGTCCCGGGCCGTGTCCTGGGCACGAGGTACCGCTGGGAAACCATGATGAAGATCAGGAACGCGGCGGTTGCCCACAGCATGGCCTGGATGAAGGAACGACGATCCACAGTCAAACCTGCTCCTCTACAACCCTTGATCGCTGATCGCGGGTGATTCCGGGCTTCTCCCTCGCCAACGGCACGCACGTCACCGCCGCAGCGCTGCGCCATCCGCCCGCGGACACGACGCTATCGGCCATCCAGGAGACGCGTGCCGAGAAAATCGTCAAGCTCTGGAATG
>CAZBFW010000565.1:0-3404 GCA_964491135.1 uncultured Phycisphaeraceae bacterium
GCGGGCAGATTCTGCGGTCGGCGATCACGCTGGCCGTGGTCACCGGCCGGCCGTGCCGGATCGACAAGATCCGCGCCCGCCGGCCCAAGTCCGGCCTCATGCGACAACACCTCACCGCGGTGCACGCCGCGGCGAGCATCTGCGACGCCCGGCTCAACGGGGCGGCCATCGGGTCCGCCCGGCTCACCTTCGAACCCCAAGCGGTGCGGGCGGGCGAATACGAATTCTCCGTCGGCACGGCGGGCAGCACCACGCTGGTGCTCCAGACGGTGCTGCTGCCCCTGCTCACCGCCGGCGGGCCGAGCCGGATCGTCCTGCAGGGCGGAACGCACAACCCGTTCGCCCCGCCGTTCGATTTCCTCGAGGAGACCTGGCTGCCGTTCATCAACCGGATGGGGCCCACCGTGCGGGCCCATCTGGAGCGCCCCGGCTTCTACCCGGCCGGGGGCGGTCGGCTTGTGGTGGAGATCGAGCCGGCAGACCGCCTGAAGGGGTTTGAACTGCTGGAACGCGGCTCGCCGACGCAGCGGAACGCCCGGGCCATTGTGGCCAACCTGCCCCGGCACATCGCAGAGCGAGAGGCGACATTGATGCGCCGGCAGTTGAGCTGGCCGGCGGAGGCGGTGCAGATCGAAGAGCTGTCAGACCCGCCCGGCCCCGGTAACGTGGTGATGATTTCGCTGGGATACGAGCAGGTCACCGAGATCTTCACCGCGTTCGGCGAGCGGACGCGTTCGGCGGAGGCGGTGGCTGATGACGCCGTCCGACAGTGCCAAGGCTATCTGACCCACTCCGCGCCGGCCGGCGAGCATTTGACGGACCAGCTTCTGCTGCCGCTGGCGCTGGCCGGGGCCGGCGCATTCCGCTCCACCGGCCTGTCCCCGCACGCCGAGACGAATCTTCACGTGATCCGCCAGTTCCTGGACGTACCCATCATGACGGCCCCGGACGACGCCGGCGGCGTCCGCGTGCAGATCGGCTGACGTGGCGGATCGCGCCCGGGCTGTCGGGCGTCTGTCCGCGCCGCCCGCAACGCGACCTCATGAAGATGAGGGACAGTCGCCCGTTTTCGCTGCAAGTGCCATAGTTTGTCACCAGCGCCCCTGTCCGCCGAAGGCGGACGCGCGTACGGCGCTCACGCAGACGACCATGGCTTGGAAGCCGTGGGACACGCAGGACGTGAAACCACTGCTCAAGAGCAGCGGCACCGGGCCGCGTGCGCGTCGCCTGCCTGCCTCAGTGCACCGGCTGCTGCCTGGTCTCTTCGGCGGAGGTCAGGCCGTGGCGCAGGGTGTTTTCGGTGATCGTGCGCTGGTGCACGAATTGGAGCAGGTAATCCGGGCTGCCGGCCTTGGTGCCCATGCCGCTGAGCTTATAGCCGCCGAAGGGCTGTACGTTTACGCGGGAGCCGGTGATCTTGCGGTTGATGTACAGGTTGCCGACGTGGAACTCGCGCCGGGCCCGGTCCAGGTTCTTCGGCGAGCGCGAATACACCCCGCCGGTCAGGGCGTACTTGCTGTCGTTGGCGATCCCCAGCGCATCATCAAAATCCTTCGCCTTCAGCACCGCCAGCACCGGCCCGAAAATCTCCTCCTGGGCCACCGAGGCGTCCGACGCCACGTCGCAGATGACCGTCGGCCCCACGTAATAGCCGCCGCCGGCCGACAGTTCGCTCACGTCGATCTCCACCAGCACCCGGCCTTCCTTCTTCGCCTGCCGAACGGCCGCCAGAATGCCGTCCCGCGCCGTCCGGCCGATGACCGGCCCGACCAGCGTTCCCGGCTCCTCCGCCGGCCCCACCGTCACGCTCTGCACCGCCTCGGCCAGCTTGCGGCAGAACTCGTCGTACACCGGGGCGAGCACGATCACGCGAGAGCAGGCCGTGCATTTCTGCCCGGCGTAGGCGAAGGCTGATTCGATGATGCCGCCCATCGCCCCATCAAGGTCCGCATCATGATCGACGATGATCGCGTTCTTCGCGCTCATGTCGGCGATGACTTTCTTGATGTGCCGCTGGCCGGGGGATTCGTTGCCCGCCTGCCGGATGATCTCGAGCCCGTGGGCGACCGACCCCGTAAAGCTCACCACGTGCACGTCCAGGTGATCGACGAGGTGCCGGCCCACCGCCTCGCCGCGTCCGGGCAGGAAGTTCAGCACGCCGGCCGGCAGACCGGCCTGCCGAAAGATGTCGAACACCTTGGCCGCGACCACCGCCGCCTTGCTGGACGGCTTCATGATCACGCAGTTGCCGGCGGCCAGGGCCGCCGCGGTCTGGTTCAGCAGCATGGCCAGCGGGAAGCTCCAGGGCGCCAGCACGGCGCAGACGCCGCGTGGCTCGTAGGTCAGCACGTTGCTCTCACCGGGAATGCTGCGCACGCGCGGGTGTTCATCGAGCCAGACCGTGTACTCGGAGTAGAAGCGGATGTAGTCCACCGCCTCGCGCAGGTCCGCTTCCGCCTCTCGCCAGGGCTTGCCGGTCTCCAGGATGACGTAGGCCGACAGCTCGAGCCGTTTGTCCAGCATCAAATCGGCGGCCCGATTCAGGAATCGGGCGCGTTCGCGGGCCGGCAGGAGCCGCCAGGAATCCCACGCCTGTTCCGCCGCCGCCACGGCCTGGTCGGCGTGGGCGGGCGTGGCCGACGCCACGCGCCCGATGATCTCCGTCGGGGCCGCCGGGTTCAGCGACTCGATCCACTCCGTGGTGGACACGGGCTCGTTGGCGATGACCAGCGGATGGCTTTGGCCCAGTTGGCCCCGAACGTAGGCGATGGCGTCCCGCATCTTCCTGCGGTTCTCATCCGTGTTGAAACTGAACGGGGGCACATTCTCAAACGTCAGCATCGGCCACTCCTCATCGGGGTCCTGGAAGTTCCATCGGGGAAGCGGGGCACTCGGCGGACAGGCGACCGTCGGGTCGAGCAACAGCTCATGGTAGCGGCTGCGGTCGGCGAACCCCTGCTTCAGAAACGAGTCGTTCGCCGTGTTCTCCAGCAGTCGGCGGATCAGGTAGGCCATGCCGGGCATCAGGTCGCCGTACGGGCAATACACGCGCAGGCACTGGCCCATGTCCACCATGGCCTTCTTGAGCGGATTGCCCATGCCGAAGAGCATCTGCACCTCGTAGTCCAGCGGGGTGAGGCCGAGTTCTTCCGCCGAGGTAATCAGCGACGCCAGGGACCGGACGTTGTGACTCGCGAAGGCCGGGCGCAGCAGGCGAGTGTTTTCCAGCATCCGCCGGGCCATGCGCTCGTAGGTGGCGTCAGATTCCCACTTGCGGGTCCAGACCGGCGGCGGCTGGTTGTACTGCCCGGCCAGCACGGTTTCGGAATCCCAGTAGGCGCCCTTCACCAGCCGCACGGCGACGGGCGTGCCGCGTCGCTCGATCCAGCCCAGCAGGCGGGTCA
>CAZBFW010000566.1:0-3404 GCA_964491135.1 uncultured Phycisphaeraceae bacterium
AACTGGCCGGTTTTAACCCGCCCACCGGTGGCCTAGTTCAACCCGCCCGGCGACAGCAATACGGACGAAGCTCTGCCGTGGGATCTGGGCCGGGGGGCGAGGTTCCTGGATGATTCCGGCACGACGGACTGCCCATACGGCGGCTCGTGCGGCACGGCCCCGGTTGTCGACATGGGCGCCTACGAGTACCTGAACACCAACGGCCTGGGCGACCCAGAGGCCACCTGGGAGTGGCGAAGCTTACGCTGTCACACCGCGACGCGCCGCTTCCTTCGGCCGCCACTCCTGTGCACACAATCGTCGTCGCCCCGCTTACTCGCCGGTTTCGCATGCCGATCCAGCCACTCCGTCATGGCGGCCACGCGCTCCGGATCCGTCTGGGATAACGGCCGGATCTCCGGTGCGGCTTCCAGCAGGTGCCCCGTGGACAGCTCCTTTCCGGCGTGGAACGCCAGCTTCAGGCCCAGGGTCACGACTTCCTTCACGTCCGCTCCTGTGTAGCCCTCCGTCGCCTCCGCCAGAGCCTCCAGATCGAACTTCAACGGATCACGGCTCTTGAGCCCCAGGTGAATCCGGAAGATGTCCACCCGCTCCGGATGCGTCGGCAAGTAGATCCCGTAGATCTCGTCGATCCGGCCTTTCCGAGTAAACTCCGGGGGCAGCTTCGACACGTCGTTGGCCGTCATGATGACGTAGATCGTCCCGTGGTCTGGCGTCGCGGGGTGGCGGCAAGCAGAACAGGAGAACAGGAGACCGCAGGAGAGTCAGCCCTGGATGCACCAGAGGTTGTCGTGAGAGCCGGTGTCTGGCTGTTCTGTCCTGCTCTCCTGCTCTATTGAGAAGGCCCGCGTTTGGCGGGCCTTCCAATGGAGGCGGGGGGAATCGAACCCCCGTCCCGCGGCAGTTCGGGGAGGGTCTCTACGCGCGTAGTCGATCTTTTGGTTCTCGAGTCGGCGGACGCCGGTCGACAGGCTGCCGCTTCCTCCAGCCCGACTGTTTTTCTCGCCTCCGGCCGGTCAGGCGTCGGCCGGGGGCCAGCCCACTCGCGTCGTTCGGCCGGCCAGTGGGCGTCACCGGCCGAACGGGCTACCTGTTTTTAGGCAGCCATGCGCAACTGAGAGTTGGCATGTAAAAGTTGTGCCAGGTTTTTTACGAGGCCACCTGACAACCTCGGCGCGCCGCCATCCCGTCTTCTTACCCGGTCGAGTCCAGTCGCCCCCGGGCATCCGACGAGCGGATGCGACAGAGCCCGCCCCGCCCAACGGCCTGACCGCTGCGCCAATGCCGTCTCACGAGGCCGGCCCCACAACACCATCCTAGCCCACTCCAGGCGCGAATGCAAAACCCCTGCTCGAATTCGGGGCGCGGCCGCGGGCCGCAATCGCGTCGTGTGGCGGGCACCTTCCTTGCGGGGCCGCGCGGGCCCCGGTACGTTGACGCGATGCGGCCGGAGCGGCCCGGAGGTGTTCCTGGTGAGCGGTTCGGACAAGTGGTATCGGGATGGGCTGTGCTTCTCGTGCACGCAGTGCGGCAACTGCTGCAGCGGGCCGCCGGGGTACGTCTGGGTGACCAAGGCAGACATCGAGCGGATCGCCCGGTTTCTCGGCCGCCCGGACGGCAAGCTGGACAAGTCCCAGGTACGACGGGTGGGGCTGCGGCACAGCCTGACGGAGAAACCGGACGGCGACTGCATCTTCCTCGTTCGCGAGGGCGATGTGGCGCGGTGCTCCATCTATTCCGTTCGGCCGATGCAATGTCGCACCTGGCCGTTCTGGACCGAAAACCTCCGCTCCAACGATGCCTGGAACGAGGTCCACCGAACCACGTGCCCGGGCATGAACAAGGGCCGCCGATTCATGCCGGCGGACATCGAGCGCATCCGTACGGCCAAGACCTTCGAAGATGCCCGGCATTGAGCTTCCCATCGAGGATATCCGGCGCGCGGCCGCCGATCCCGCGTTCTGCGCCGCCATGGACGCGCTGTACGTCGAGGTGGACGCAGAGATTGCCGAGCGACGGGCGGTTTGCCTGAACCGGGGCGCCTGCTGCGATTTCGAGCGGTACGGCCACCGGCTGTACGTGACGGCGGTGGAACTGGCGTACTTCATCGCGAACGCCGGCGTGCCGCTTCGGGCCGGCGGGCCGGCCGGCGCTTGCCCGTATCACGAGCGCGGCGTCTGCGTCGCCCGGGCCGGTCGGCCGGTGGGTTGCCGGGTCTTCTTCTGTGATCCGGACGCGCAGGACTGGCAGGGACCGTTGACCGAACGGATTCTGGACCGGCTGCGGCATGTGGGAGCGCGTTTCGGCGTGCCCTATGTATACGTGGAATGGGGTGCGGCCCTGCGGGGGCTGTCCGAGCGCGGCGAGTTCCCCATCGAACCGTCGTGCTGATCAGGGATTGCCGGTGCCGGGTGCGACAGGTTTGCCGGCAGGCACTCGGTAGCTGGCCCCGCATCGCTGGCAACGGATGGGCTTGCCACGCAGTGACTCCGGTACTCGCTGGCAGTAGGCGCAGGTCGGACACACGACGCCCACGCTCGGGACGGGGGGTGCCTTGGGTTTGGCGGGCGCGGGTGCGGGCGCGGGCGCTTGGGGCTTGGCGGGGGCACCGGGCTTCTGTTTGGCAGTCTCTGATTTGGGTGCGGCTGCGGCCTCAAGCTTCTTCTTCTGCATTTCGTCGAGGGCGTATTGGCGTGAGCGTTTCTTGGCGTCTCTCGCCTGCTTCTCCAGCCTTCGCTTCCGGTCCATTTCGGGTGACTGGGCGGCCAGCTTCTTGAGGAGCGACTCACCCAAGGCGGCCTCGTAGCACTGCGTGAAGAGCATCTCCCATTCACGGCACTGCAACATGCGGACCACTTCCAGGTTGATGCGATCCAGCTTCTGGGCCCGGGCCAGCTCGTACAGGTCGATGAATGCGAACGGCTCCCAGACCGGGTCAAACTCCATGATCTGTCGGAACCGGGCGAGCGTTTTGTCCTTCACCACGCCCATCAGACGGATCGTCTCCACCGCGTATTGCGCGAGAGGCGAGTAGATGGCATGAGGGCCCATCGCCTGGAAGACAGCCTTCGCCTCGGACCCCTGCCCGGCCTGACGGTGACACAGCCCGATGAGATACTGGCGCTCCGGGTTGGGCACCGGGCGAGCCGCGTCCGCGGCTTCCTGCAGCCAGCCGTTCCACAGGTAGAGCATGGCCCGGACGGCAAGACCCAGGTCCGGCTTGGCCAGGGTCGGCCGGCCGAAGAGGCTGATGTCGTCCAGACTCTCCAGGTGCCGCTTGGCCGCTTCGTTCGCTCGCTCGGCCCACTCCAACGCGGGTAACTGGGCGCCGCGCAGCATGAGAACATAAGTGATTTCCGGCGCCAGCAGGGACGTATCCAGCTCGATCATGATCTCGATCCGTC
>CAZBFW010000567.1:0-3393 GCA_964491135.1 uncultured Phycisphaeraceae bacterium
TCTTCGCGTATGGCAAGACCTTCATCGTGGCCGCCCATGCGGGGCCGGAATTCCTGCGTATGCATCCGGCACGGGCGGGCGTGCCCGCGGCGCTGGTGGGACTGGTGATCACCGCGACCGTTGCCGTTGTGCTCTCCCTGGTGCTGCGGCGGCGCCAGGCACTCGAAATGCTGGTGCGCGAGCGTACGTCTGCCCTGCGCGCCAGCGAGGTGCAGCTTTCGGCCACGCTGCGATCCATCGGCGACGGGGTGATCGCGTGCGACCGCGACGGGCGGGTGACGAGCCTCAATCGGGCGGCCGAGCTGCTCACCGGCTGGACGACCGCCGAGGCGGCAGGCCGGCCCCTGGAAGAGGTCTTTTGCGTCGTCCACGCCCAGACGCGAGAGACGGCCGAGAACCCGGTGTCGCGCGCCCTGCGCGAGGGCGTGATCGCGGACCTTGCCATCCACTCCACGCTCGTCGCCAGGGACGGGAGGGAATATCAGATCGCCGACAGCTGCGCGCCCATCCGCGATGCCTCAGAGGCCGTCATCGGCGCGGTGCTCGTGTTCCGCGACGTCACCGGAGAGTACCAGCGGCGGGAGGAATTGCGCCACATCAAGACCGCAGTGGATGCCGCCGGCGACGCCATCGGGATCGCGACGGCCGATGCACGCCATTTCTATCAGAATGAGGCGTTTACCCGTCTGTTCGGCTACTCACTGGAAGAGCTGGCTCATGAACGGCCGGACGTGTTGTACGCGAATCCCGAGGATGCCGACACCGTCTTTCAGACGATCATGTCCGGCGGATCGTTTCTGGATGAGGTTGAGATGGTCGCGAAAGACGGCCGACGCCTCCTCATGTTGCTCCGCGCCGATTGCGTCAAGGACGATGACGGGCGGATCAGCGGTCTCATCGGCGTTCACACCGACATTACCGAGCGGCGGCGGGCGGAGGAGGAGCGGGAGAAACTCCAGGCCCAGCTCATCCAGGCCCAGAAGATCGAATCCGTCGGTCGGCTGGCCGGCGGCGTGGCCCACGACTTCAACAACATGCTGGGGGTCATCCTGGGCCACACGGAAATGGCCCTGGACCGGATCGGGCCGGACAAGGCCCTTCATGCGAGCCTGGAAGAGATCCAACGGGCCGCCCAGCGCTCGGCCAACCTCACGCGCCAGCTTCTGGCTTTCGCCCGCAAGCAGACCGTGGCTCCCCGAGTGCTCGATCTCAATGAGACGGTGACGGGCGTGCTGAAGATGCTCCGCCCGCTCATCGGCGAGGATATCGAGGTCATCTGGAAACCCGGCAGCGACCTGTGGCCGGTGAGGATAGACGCTGCTCAGTTCGACCAGATTCTCGCCAACCTGTGCGTGAATGCCCGGGACGCCATCGAAGGCGTGGGCACGATCACCATCGAGACGGCCAACGCCTCCGTCGACGAGGAGTACTCCGCCCAGCACGCGGGCATCACTTCCGGCGATTACGTGCGGCTGGTCGTGAGCGATAACGGCTGTGGGATGGACGCCGAGACGCTCTCCCACATGTTCGAGCCTTTCTTCACGACCAAGGAAGTGGGCAAAGGTACCGGCCTGGGCCTGGCCACCGTCTATGGCGCGGTCAAGCAGAACCGGGGATTCGTCAGCGTGTACAGCGAGCCGGGCCGGGGCACGACGTTTCAAATCCACCTGCCGCGGTACGTGGCCGGAGCGGCGATCCCGGCTGATCAGCCCCTCGCCGGCGTGGCAGCGGCGCGCGGCAGCGAAACCATCCTGCTGGTGGAAGATGAACCGGCGATCCTGAAAATGACCACGATGATGCTGAAAAAGCTGGGCTACGCCGTCCTGACGGCGAGCACGCCGGGCGAGGCCATCCGTCTGGCCAGGGAACACCCCGGCCGGATCGATGTGCTCATGACCGACGTGGTGATGCCGGAGATGAACGGCCGCGAGCTGGCCAAAAATCTGCTCTCGATCCATCCCGACATGGCTCGTCTGTTCATGTCGGGATACACGGCTGACGTCATCGCGCATCGTGGGGTGCTGGACGAAGGCGTGCACTTCATCCAGAAGCCGTTCTCAAAAACGGAACTGGCGGCGAAGCTGCGGGACGCGATGGGAAAAGGATAAACAACCCATGCCGTCGCGGCGGAGAGCATGACGTCAACGTCTTGTTGCTCACCTTTCTCGGCCAGGCAGGTCTCACCGGCTGCGTCATGTTTTTGGCGAGCGATCCGGCGCACGCCGATGGATACCGCCGACTCAGAGCCCATCTGGTCCCGCGGCCCTTCAGCGACGCGGCCGAGCAGGCCGTCAAGGCTCTGACTCGAGCCCTTCAGTCACTGCCGGGCGTGTGTGCCATTGCCTCTTGAGCAGTGCCCGTCCCCCGGTGCCATTCCTCTCGCGCAGTGCCCGTGTGCCACTGCTTCTCGAGCAGTGCGTGTGTGCCACTGCTTCTTGAGCAGTGCCCATTCTGCGCCTTCCCCCCCAGGCCCGTTCACGGGCCTTCCCCGCCGCGGTCGTGTAAGGTCCGCCCCGCGGACCATCCCTTCTAGTTGCCAGTCTCGCGTTTCCAGTCTCTTGCCTCTAGCGTGTGGTCGGCTTCAGCCGACCGGCCAGTGTCCCGATCTTCAGATGGGGGTGGCCGGGACCTTCATCACTCTCCTTCTTCTTCCTCCTCCTCCTCGCGAGCCGGCTTCAGCCGGCTTCTCAAGAAATAGGTGACTATCCCGAATGGCACTGCCGTGACAGAACGCGCTCTTACGTCGTCACCAGTGCTGCGCGTAACTTCTCGCGAGGGCGTTGCATCAACGGGTAGCGATGTCGTCGGCGTTTCAATACCCGTGGCTCGACGCGGGCGGCCCGGTTGGCCACCTCGTTGGCGGCGATCTGCTCCAGGAGCATGGCGTACATCGCGCGTGGGTGCCGGCACGAGCCCGTCGACCACAGCATCCACGACGCCGGAATCGTCTGGCAGGCCCGCGTGAATCCCAGCCGGCGCGGCTCTTTTCCATGCACGGCCGCCGACGTGGCGGTGGTGGCCGCGGACCGGCGAGGGATGCGGATCGGCTGCTCGAATCGGGGGGCCACCGGCTTCTTCTTCCTCCTCCTCCTCGCGACGGCCAACCGGCCGCCACGTTCCGAATACCAGCAAGCCGGCCACCGCGGGAGCCCGCCCCGGCAATTGCAGCCGGGCTTAAGCCCGGTGTCGATAATGTGCGGCATTGCCACCGGCGGGACCGGCTCCAGGACGAACGGCGAGGGGAGGCTGCGGGTCGCCGCAGGTCCCGGCGCGCCGGGTCTCCGCAGGCGACTCGCCGTGGCGAGATGGCGAGCTGTGGACTGTAGGCCGGAGGCATAGGCGGTTCTCCTGCACGGGGGCGCGGAATGCGCGCGGGGCCGTGTAGAGATGGAA
>CAZBFW010000568.1:0-3393 GCA_964491135.1 uncultured Phycisphaeraceae bacterium
ATGTGAGGTGAAGAGGATCAGGCCCAGCATCGCCAGCGCGAGAGCGACCCAGAACACCTTTGATTTCTGACTGCTGCGGTATGCTTCCTTCCAGGCGTCGTACCGGGACCTGGCGTCCGGGAAGAACGCCAACTCCGGCGTCCATCGGAAGGATTTCGCGTGGAACGATCGCGGAATGTCCTGATCCTCGACGATGCGGGTTCCACATTCCGGGCAGATGCCCGACTCGTTCCCGGTCAGATCGTACTCGCACGTGGAGCAGACCCCCGGTGTGATCGGCAGGCGCCAGACTCGGGCCTGCACGTAGAGCGCTACTGACCAGACTGCTCCCTGAACGCACCACAACGCGATGCCGAAGAGCCGGATTGCGTAGTCCCACCGCGGCACCGTCAACGGGATGGGGCTGGCGGCCAACTCCCTGTAATGCGCGAATGCGCCGTACGCCTCGCAGCCGGCCAGCCACGCCGCTGCGGCGATCGGTAAGACGAGGATGGGCCAGGTGGAGGCGTGTCGCGGCGGTCGCTTCCTGCGGGCGTACTGCACCCATCCCAGGCCGGAGCACGCAACGACCCACAGAAGCATGGATTCTTGGAGACGGTGATTCAGGACACTTGTTCCCGGCACCCTCAGTCCCAGTAGGTGAAGATCAAAGGCTTCCGCCACGAAGACGTACAGCCCGATCGCCGCGGAAATCGCCGAAAGCAGGAAGCCGTTTATTGGCCAGGGGCGGCGGCACATGGCATGTGGCGTTCTCTAGTTCGGTCCGGCCAGTGCGGCCTCGAATGCGATCAGGTCGTCGAGGTCCACGTGGTCGTTCGGGACGAGGTCGAAGGCGCTGCAGCCGGCGGCCACCGGGTCACCGGGTGCGAAACACTGCTGAAAGCCGGCGAAGTCGTACAGATCGACATGGCTGTTGCAGTCGTGGTCGCCCGCCAGCGTGGGCACGCAGGCCGTGGTGTACAGAATGTCCCGCTCGGCGCCGATCGTCCCGCCGAGGTCGAATGTCGAAAGCCACGCGGCGATCCAGCGCCCGTTTGGCGTGGCCTGGACGTGCGGCTTTTCGTCCCGGGCGAAGACGTCGGACATGCCGGAGGCGTTGAGCAAACCGGGCTCGGACCAGGTGACGCCCCCGTCATTGCTCCGCGTGAAGATCAGATCGTGATCGGACCCCCACGGGAAGATGAGCTGGTCGTAGACCTCCCACACCGTGACCCATCCGCCATAGCCGTCGGTGGCCAGGCGCGGGTAGAGGTCCTTGCCACCCGAATCGAGATTGTAATACGGATTCAGGTTTTCCGGGTCTGACCAGGTCGCGCCTGCGTCCGTGCTTCGGGCGATCATCAGGTCAGAATCGAGTGCCGGGGGCAGCAGCCGGACCCAGACGGCCACCCACGTACTGCCGTCCGTCGCCAGGGTCAGTCCGCCGCTGTAGACGTCTCGCAATTCGTCCGTGGCGGCGTCGGTGTTCAGGGCGGCAGGTGCCGACCAGTTCAGGCCGTGGTCGGTGCTGTGGGAGTAATGCACGTCCTCGTCGCCGACACCGTTTGATCCGATCAGGTTCTCCGACTGCCACGCCGCCAGGAGCATGCCGGCCCCATCCGACGCGATGCGAACTGAATTGTCCGACCCATCGTCCGTGATCATGCCGGCGTGCAGGGGCGTCATGGCCGACCAGGTTGCCCCGTGATCCGTACTGCGGGAAACGTAGATGTCGTCGTTGTAGTCATCCTCGTCGTTGGTCCGGCGTGTGTCCCACAGTGCCACCCAGGCGCCCATCCCGTCGTATGCCAGCTCAGGCGTGCTGTCCGCGCAACTGGCGTACGTCAGGTGGTCCGTGGCGGCGTCGCTGTTCAACGGAATCGAGGGCGTCCAGGTGGCCCCGTTGTCGCTACTCCGCGAGACAAGGATGTCCATGTCGTCTCCAAGCGTCCCGCCGTGATCGTCGTAGGAGTACCAGGCGGCAATCCAATGCCCGGCACCGTCGGTGTACACGACCGGGTTGAAATCGTCTTCGATCTCGGGCGGATCGACGGCCAGCGGGTCCAGGATGGCGGGTTCGGACCACGTGGCACCGTCGTCCGCGCTATGGGCGACGTAGATGTCGAAATCGCGGTCGATGGCTCCGGGTATGGCCGCACACCAGACGCAGACCCAGTTGCCGGCCCCGTCGGTCGCGAGGCGGGGGTAATAGTCGCTGTCCACGTCGGTCGTGGCGTTCGAGTTCAACGCCGCCGGGTAGGACCACTCCATGGCCGCCGCCTGGACGGCCATTGCCGAGAGCAGGATGCCAGCACACGCCAGGGTAATGGAGTTTCGTAGAGACGACATTGGCTTTCCTTCCCACGATGAGGTGACGATGAGTTACCATCTCCGGCCGGTCCGAACTCGACCGGCCGGACGGATTTCGCCCTGGCTATCCTACCAGAACCAGGTTGGTCTTTGAAATGATGTTTGCGGATTATCGGCCCTCCGGCTTCGTCGTGACGCAGGAAGCGCCGTCACTTCCATAACTGCCGTGCAACGTCCAGCCGGTGGGCCTCCCGGGCCATCTGGACCGCCGTTTCCCGCTGCAACTCGCGGATCGTGCCCTGGGCGGCCCGGTAGAGGACGCGAATGGGCAGCACAGAAAGAGACACTCCCAGCAGAAGAAGGGCGAGCCACACCGCGCACGCGAGGTCTCCCCATCCGCTGAGATTGAGCATCAAATGCCCAGACCAGAGCACGGAGATCGGCAACCCGAACCCGACCATGAAAATCAGCGTCGCGTACCCCGAGTACCGCAGAAGGGCACTGAACCAGCCCGCACGCCATTGGCACTCATGCCCGAACGCACTCGTTCCGGCGAACATGCACAGCGCACCGAAGACGCCCAGTGCCGACGAGGCGATACCAGACACCAGCAGCAACAGCGCGGCACCGGCGAGCATGAGCAAGCCCGCAAATGCCATCGTCGGCGCCGTTTCGAGCCGCCGCATGGCGAGCTGAATCGCCTCGGCCGGGATGATGAGAAGCTCGATGGGGTTGAGGTGCCCGCATTCCGGGCAGCGCTTGGGATCACCGGCCAAGCCGCGCAGATTGTAGCCGCACGCGGCGCAGTAGAAGTCCACTTCGCCGGCGATCAGGCGCGGATCTGTCGGATCCGGAATACCCATGTTTCCGTATCCCCTTGTGAAACCGGCTGGTCCGCAGGGCGCTATGGTACTGACTTTCGGCAATCAGGAAAGACAGTCCGGGCTGGGATCGGTCCAGCAGTGGCGCGGGGGACCGAGATGGGAATCTCGGTCCAGCAGACGTCCAGCATGAGGGGGCCGAGATGGGAATCTCGGTCCAGCACGCACAGGCAGAATATGCCCGAGGCTGAAGCCTACGGGCATGGCACCCGGCGGACCGTGT
>CAZBFW010000569.1:0-3391 GCA_964491135.1 uncultured Phycisphaeraceae bacterium
TTCCGATCTGAGCTGGTCATCCAGCCGTTCCAGCGGTTGATCGCCCAGGGCCGGCTGATGGCCTACAAGCACGAGGGGTTCTGGGCCTGCATGGACACTTTTAAGGACAAGCAGCAGCTCGATGAGATGTACGCGCGGGGCGAGGCGGCCTGGGAAGTCTGGAAACCGAGACAGTAGGACCTCGGCAGACCCACTTGCAGCACGGTGAGATGACATGCTGACACTGGAACTCGACAGATCGGGCAGGAGTGAGCTGAACATCCTGTGTCTCGGTGCCCACGGCGACGACATCGAGATCGGCTGCGGCGGCACGCTGCTGAAATGGCTAAATCAGTACGAGAACGTGTCCTGCCGCTGGGTGGTCTTCAGTGCGACTCCGGATCGCCGGTGTGAATGCGCCGCCGGCGCCGATGCGTTCCTGCAGCGGGCTCGGAGAAAGACCGTCGACATTCTGACGTTTCGCGACGGGTTCATGCCTTTCCAGGGAACCGAGGTCAAGGAGTACTTCGAACGACTCAAAACCGAGTTCTCGCCGGACGTGATCTTCACGCACTACCTGCACGATCGGCACCAGGACCATCGCCTGCTGTGCGACCTGACCTGGAACACCTTCCGCGGGCACCTGATCCTGGAGTACGAGGTCCCCAAGTACGACGGCGATTTCGGGCAGCCCAACGTGTTCGTACCCCTGGATGAGGCCGTCTGCCGCCGCAAGCTCGACGCCCTGATCACCTGTTTCCCCTCGCAGCGCGCCAAACGCTGGTATTCTGAAGAGACGTTTCGCGCCGTCCTGCAGCTCCGCGCCATGGAAGCCGGCCTGACCACCGGCTTCGCCGAGGCCTTCTACGGCCGCAAAATGCTCATCGGCGGCGAGCTGCCTGCCGGCCCCGTGAACAACTTTCCGCCGCCGGACCGATAATCCGATAGGCGAGGTTCTATCCGCGACCGGCCAGTCCCGCGCGGGGGGCCGGGCGCGCGCTGCGGAGCCGAACGGGACCGCATTGGGCCGTTCGCGGCAAGTGAGGAATTGACAATGCTTTACGTCGCCATGACGTTCTGGCTGCTGGTCATCGTGTTCTTGGCCTGGGGCGTGCACCAGCTTTGGAGCGGGATGATCAAGCCCCGAACCGTGAATTCCATCCTGCTGCCCGGCACCCTGGTCGCCCAGCTGGGCCACGTGCTGGGGCTGCTGGTCACCGGGGCCACCGTCAGCAACACGACGCTCTACAAGGACGACGAGTCGGGCGAGCCCGAAACCACCAAGGACGCCAAACCCCGCATTCCCGTGGTCGGGCCGGTCATCATCGGCCTGCTGCCGCTGCTGGCCTGTGCGGTGGCCATCTTCTTTGTCGCCCGTTACCTGGGCACCGGAATGATGAACGACCTGACGCAACAGTCGGCGGCCGAGGCGCTGCCCCGGACGCTGACCGGCATCTGGCACCTCCTTCGCGACCAGATCACGCTGGCCGAGAACGCCCTTGATGCGGCGCTGAACGCCGACTCCAGCCGCTGGCAGTCGTGGCTCTTCATCTACCTCATCATTTGCCTGACCGTCCGGATGGCGCCGTTCCCCGGCACCATGCGCGGCTCGCTGGGCGCCATTCTGCTGCTGGGTCTGGGCTCCTGGGTGTGCGGACTGATTCTGCCGGCCACGGCCGACGCTATTCGCAGCGGATGGGGCGTGCTGAGCGCCTCGGTCGGCGCCCTGTCGTTCCTGCTGCTGGCGAGCCTGGCGGTTCGCGGCGTCGTGAGCCTGATCAAGCTCCTCGCGGCAAACAAGTAGGGGCCACAAACCGCTCATCATCCCGCTCGGCGTGGCACTGCGGTCACACGCAGTCTCCACGGCCCCGGCGCCCCGTGCTTGTGTCACGGCTGCTTCGGGGAGATAATACACCGCGTGGGGAACCGTTCGAAGACGCCCGACGCGGGGGGCGGCGGGCCGGTAAGTCATCACAAGGAGACGCATTGTGAAGAAGAAACTCAAGACCATCATCGGGGTGGCCGTCGTGCTGGTGTTGATCGTTGTTGTGGGGGCGTTCTACTGGATCGACCACATCGCGAAGGTCGGGGTGGAACAGGGCGCCACCTACGCGCTCGGCGTGAACACCAGCGTCGACAAGATGGACGTCGGCGTTCTTTCCGGCAGCGTGGGCATGGCCGGCCTGGACGTGGCCAACCCCAGCGGCTACGAATCGCCGCACTTCCTGCAGCTTGGCGAGGGGAAAGTTGCCGTCTCCCTCGGGAGCCTGACCTCCGACAAGGTGCAGGTGCCGGAGCTGTCCCTGAGCGGCATCCGTATGAGCCTGGAGAAGCGCGGGGGCAAGGCCAACTACCAGGCCATTCTCGATAACCTCAAGAAGTTTGAATCCAAGAAGGAGAAGCCGGCCGCGGATGAGCCCGGCGGCAAGGGCTTCGTGTTCGAAAAGATCGCCATCCGCGACATCCGTGTGGATGTGGAAATGCTGCCCATCGGCGGCTCGCTCACCCGGCTTCCCGTGACCATCGACCGCATCGATCTCCAGAACGTCGGATCCGATTCGGACAAGGGAGTCATCCTGGCGGAACTGACGAACATCATCCTCAAGGCCATTCTGCAATCCGTCGTGCAGAAGGCCGGCGACATTCTACCGGCCGACCTGACCGCCGACCTGACCCAGGGGCTGGCGCAACTGGAGGACCTCGGCAAAACGGCCCAGATGGTCGTGGGCGATGTGAAGGCCCAGGTGGATGAGGCCACCAAGAAGCTCGGCGAGGCGGGCACGAAGGCGGCCGAAGACCTCGCCAAGACAGGCGAGGAGCTCCAGAAAGGGGCCGAGGAGGCCGGCAAAAAGGTCACCGAAGGACTGGGCGGCCTGCTGGGAGGCGACAAGGATAAGAAGGACAAGTAGTCACGCTGTCGCCGCCCCGCGCGACGACGGACAGCGAGAGCCCGGATGAGCCGTTCCGCGGCCGGACGCGTCCAGCAGTACATCGAGCGTGTTCGCTCCGCGCCTGGCGACGAGCTGGGTCGCCTGGCCCGGTTCTTGCGCTTCCAGATTACGCTGTGGCGATTCTGCGCGCGCCGCCTCTGGCAGAACAACGTCGGGGCCATGAGCGCCGCCCTCTCCTTCCGCACCCTCTTCGCCATGATCCCCGTGCTCGTCCTGGCGATGCTGATTCTCAAATCCATGGGCGTGCTGGAGGACAGCCGCCAGAGCATGCGCCGCCTGTTCGAAAGCACGGGCATCGCGCAGATCAACATCATCGAACAGGCCGATCCGGATGCGCCGGCCGGAGAGGAAACCAAGACGCTGAACGTGGCCGACGAAATCGAACGGCTCGCGGCCAACGTCGAGTCAAAGCTCTCCGTCCGCCGGATCGGCCCCGTCGGCGCCGTGCTGCTGATCTGGAC
>CAZBFW010000570.1:0-3385 GCA_964491135.1 uncultured Phycisphaeraceae bacterium
GGTCCGGCTGGCCGGCAACGGAGGACGTGCAGTACCTCTACATCGCCCCGATGGAGACCCCATGGACGGTGTCGGGCAATCGCGTTCGGCTCTGCGACAATGCGACTTACGACTGGGAGCGGGTCGGCGGCACGTCCGCGGGCCGCGGCCTGCATGAAGGCCCGCAGATTCTTCGCACGGAAGATCGCGTGTGCATCGTCTACTCATGCAGCGGATCGTGGGAGCCCACGTACAAGCTCGGCCTGCTGCACATGGCCGCCGATGCCGACCCGCTGGACCCGACCTGTTGGACAAAGGCGGATCGCCCCGTCTTCCGGGGCGCCGACCGTGTCTTCGGCGTCGGGCACGCGTGCTTCGTGAAATCGCCGGACGGTTCCGAGGAGTGGATCGTCTATCACTCAAAGGTGTCACCGAAGCCCGGGTGGGAACGGGTGGTCAACATGAAGCCGTTCCGCCGGTTGACCAACGGCTTCCCCGACTTTGGCGAGCCGCTGCCGCCGGGCCGGCCCTTGCGGGCGCCGTCCGGGGAGCGGCCGAACCGTCCGGGCGGAGATTTCGCGGAGACCTTCGACAGCGGCAACTGGGACCGATGGCGCTACTTCGGTTTCGGACGCTATGTCCGGGTGGATGCCGGATCTCTCAGCCTGGGCGGCCACCCGGTGCACGGGTCGGTCAATCACTTTCGCACGGGTGAGAAAGCCCTGGTCCGCGGGATGGAGTGGTCAGTCCTCTCGGTCCAGGCGCGGATTCGGATCGAGCAGGGAGAGCGGGATGCCGGAATTCTCTTCCGCGTACGGTGTCCTGCCGTCGGGTACGACGCGCAGCAGGGTTACTTCGCGGGGATCATCCCGGGCACGAAGAAGGTGGTGCTGGGCAAAACGGACGGCACGCGCTGGCACGAGCTGGCCCTGGTCGATCACCCGGTCGAGTCGGAGCGATGGTACACGCTGCGGGTCGACGCGGTGGACGACCGCATCCGCGTATTCGTCGACGAAGAGTTGAGGGTGGACGCATGCGACACCGATTATGCGAGAGGCATGGTCGGCGTGCGGGTGGTGGATACGCACGCACGGTTCGATGATTTCCAGGTCTCGCCACCACCACGCGAGCATCGTCCGGTCACCACCAGGCCCGCGGGCGGACTGCAGTGGATTCGTGTTGCCGGCGATGGACGCGGCTTCGTGCAGGAATCGTCCGGCCAGTCATTCACGCCCTGGGGCCTCAACTATGACCATGACGAATCGCTCCGGCTGTTGGAGGACTACTGGATATCCGAGTGGGGGAAGGTGGAGGCGGATTTCCGGGAGATGAAAGCCCTGGGTGCCAACGTCGTTCGGATTCACCTGCAGCTCGGCCGGTTCATGCGGGATCCGGACACGCCGAACGAGCAGGAGCTGGCGCAACTGTCGCGCCTCCTGGCCTTGGCCGGGCAGGTCGGTCTGTACCTCGATCTTACCGGGCTTGGCTGCTATCGCAAATCGGACGTGCCGGCCTGGTACAACGCGATGTCAGAATCCGAGCGGTGGAAGGTCCAGGCGCGGTTCTGGGAAGAAGTCGCCCGTTGCGCCGCATCCAGCCCGGCTGTCTTCTGCTACGACCTGATGAACGAGCCGGTTGTGCCCGGAGAACGTCGGTCGCCGGGCGACTGGTTGGGGCCGGCCTTCGCCGGAACGTATCACTACGTGCAGTTCATCTCGCTTGATCCGGCCGGCCGGCCGCGGCCGGAAATCGCCTGCCGCTGGATTCGCGAGTTGTCCGCGGCGATTCGCAAACACGACCGCCGGCACCTCATCACGGTGGGTCTCGTGGACTGGAGCCTGGATCGGCCGGGATTGAGTTCCGGATTCGTGCCGAACGATGTCGCCAAGGAGCTCGACTTTCTTTGTGTTCACCTCTACCCGGAGGCCGGCAAGGTTGCCGAGGCCCTGACCACGCTGGCCGGCTTCTCGATCGGCAAGCCGGTTGTGATCGAAGAGACTTTTCCGCTCCGGTGCACTCCGGACGAGCACGCGCGATTCACCCACGAGTCCCGCCAACTGGCGTCGGGCTGGATCGGCTTTTATTGGGGCAGGCCGCCTGAAGAACTGCGACAGTCGTCAGATCCTTCCGATCGTCTCCTGCTCGGTTGGCTGGAGCGGTTTCAAATGGGTCCACCGGCCGGAATTCCCTGACCGCACCGAATGGGAAGGTTGCGTGCTGTCCACCCACGGCATACGATCCAGCCGAGTCTGCGGCGCACTCTGATGACGATACGCGCTAGAGTACTGTTTCCAGCCCTGGTGCTGGTCTGCCGGTGCGGCATCGCAACCGCAGCCGACCCGAAGACCACGCAACCAGTGGGCCCCTCTGCTTTTGTGCAGGCCAAGACCCTGTTGCAGACCAACATTTCATATGACCCGCGGATTGCCATCGCGGTGGACGGAGTCATCGTCCACCAGCACGGAGTCGAGGTGGAGCCGCTGCGCAGGGCGATCGAGTCATGGAAGCAGCACGGCTATTGCGTGGGCCGGATGTTCTTCGCGGATTCCGACGCGCAGAATGAGTACTGGACCGGCAAGTGGGACGGGACTCCGCACCCGGATGACGTGGAGCGCGACGCCTCCGGCCAGGTCGTCCTGTGCGCCGGCGTCCGTCCGTACATGCTGCCGACCGAGGGATGGACGCGGCACCTGCAGGAAATGGCCGCGGAGTCCATCGACGCGGGGGCGGACGCCATTCTGCCGGAGGAGCCGCTTGCGCATGCGTTCACCGGGTATGAGCAGAGCTTTCGCGATCTGTGGGTGCGGCGGTTCGCTCGCCCGTGGGAGGCCGAAAGCGCTTCGGCCGAGGCACGCTTCCTGACGGGGCAGTTGAAGAACGAGTTGTACGTGTCGCTCGAGCAAAGCCTTCTGGAAACCACGCGTCAGCACGCGCGACAGGTCGGGCGAGAGGTCGCCTTCGTGCTGCCCGTGCACTCACTGTACAGTAATGTGGCGGCCCAACTGGTCGCGCCGCTGGGCACGTCGCTGTGCGTCGAGGGAATCGACGGATACATCGGGCAAGTATGGACCGGGCCGGTGAACTGGGCGCGGGCCCATTACGGCGGGGCCGACGCCTCGTTTTTCACATCCGCGTACGCACTCTATGACTACTTTGTCCAACTGGTCGTCGGCACCGACAAGCGGTTGTGGCTGCTGGCCGACCCGGTGGAGGACGATCCGAACCACACCTGGGCCGACTTCGAGACCTGGTATCGCCACAGCGTGGCGGCCAAGCTCCTGTTTCCTGCAGTCGACGCGTTCGAGGTGATGCCGTGGCCGGACCGGATCTTCCTGCCGGGCTACGCCTCCGGCGGCGGCACGCCCGCCCCGGAGCGCTACCGCATCATCATCCTGTCCGCGGTCCA
>CAZBFW010000571.1:0-1533 GCA_964491135.1 uncultured Phycisphaeraceae bacterium
CTGCGACGGGGCGGGCGGCGGCTCCGCGCTGCGCAACTGGGGCGGCGGCATCCGCAAGGGCCTGAAGCAGGCGGGCTACCCCGGCACCGGCAAGATGTTCCGGTGGCAGACTGGGCTCGGCGCTGCTGCCGATCAGGCCACCAGCGTCGCCTACAAGCGCCGCAAAGCCGGTGAACTCGCGGAGGCGATCCAGCGATACGCCCAGACCCATCCCGGTGCCCCGGTCACGCTGATGGGCCTGTCGGCCGGCACGGCAATCTGCGTATACGCCCTGGAAGCGCTGCCGGAACAGGTCGCGGTCCGAGACGTCTTCCTCTTCGCCGGCTCACTGAGCTCCACCTACGACCTGACGGCCGCTCTGAAACGCGTGGAACGCCACATGTTCGTCTTCAGCTCCGACAACGACGCCGTGCTCCGCTTCCTGGTGCCGCTCAGCGGAACCGCCGACCGGGAACCCGCCTCCGCGGGCACCATCGGGGTGGATGGGGTTCGATGGCCGACGTCGGCCGGCGCCGAAACCCGGCAACAGTATGCGAAAATCATTGACGTTCCCTGGGAGGCGGAGTTCACTCAGTACGGGTATCACGGCGGACATACGGACGTGGTGAACGCGCGGTTCGTGCAGGCCGTGGTCGCTCCGCTGGTCATGGGCAAGGCGATCCGTCGTGGCGCCGAAGCGCGGTTTGCCGTGGTGCAGGTGCGCAACCCGGACTACGAGCGCTGGGCGGCTTTCCCGCCGGGGACGTGGACCCTTCTCGAGGGCTTTCACATCCAGGAGGACTGGCGTGAACCGATCCGCATCCGCGAGACGCTCGTCTCCGTGGAGCCGGACAAGCTCATGCTGGAGCGCACGTTCGTGCTGGTGAACCAGGAGGAGACCACGGCACCCGTACACCGGCTGTTCGTCGTCATGGCTCGCATCGACTCCGATGAACACCCCTTTACGGCCCCGGACAGCACCGTCACGGAGGGCCCGGCCGAGCAGTTGCTTTCGATCGGCGATCAGACGTATGCCTGCCGCGTTCGGACCGTTCGGGCGAAAGGCACATACGAGGAATGGGGAACCGCGCCGACCGCCACCGTGTACACGAACCCGGACGTGCCCGGCGGAATCGTGCGGATCGACCTGACCACGCGCACCGAAGGCCAGGAGGCTCGCTACCTCGGCCAGGTCACACAGATCCACCTGGTCCCGTAGGGGTTCCCGGGAGAAGTGCCGCCGCGATTCGCATTTGCGGCTCACGGGGCACCTCGGATAGAATTCTCCGACACGGTCGATGGCAAACCGGCGCCCGTCGGCGCGCCAGTTCCGTTTGACGGGGCGCGGTTCGGTTGCGGCCACCGGCCGATTCCGAAAGGACGACGAACATGGGCAAGCTGATCAAGATCCTCGTCGTGCTGGGGCTCATCGTGGCCGGCGTGGTGATCGCGATGCAGTACGCAGGTCAATCGGAGGAGGCGGACACGCAAGCCAAGCAGAACCCGCAGACCGAGCAGCAACCTCCGATCCAGATCGGAAGAGCACACGTCTGA
>CAZBFW010000571.1:1543-3382 GCA_964491135.1 uncultured Phycisphaeraceae bacterium
CAACCTCCGATCCAGCCCCAGGAGAAGTACGGCTTCGCGCCCATGGGCGAGGAATAGCCCGGGGTTGCGGCTTGAGCCGTCTTTCTTGCGCCAAACGGAACGGGCCTCCCGTCAGGCCGGCGGCATAAGCTTCGTCACCGGCAGCAGGGCTTCGCGGCGAGCCGCACGTCGCTGGCGCGCTTCCGCCTGCCGGCGCTGCGGTTCGTCTTCCTCGCCGAATCGGTCCCGGTTGTCGCGCACCTCGAACAATGCGGCGTAGCTGAACACGCAGTAGTTGCCCGTCTTCGCCGCGGCGGACTGGATCTGCTGCCGCGCCACCTCGATGCCTTCCGCCGTTTCCAGTCGCGGGGCAAACCACAGCCCGGGAACCACCGTCACCGTGTCCTTCAGCGGCATCCAATCCGTCATCCGCGAGTCAAACCCGGCCACGTCGGGCTGGTAGTTCATCAGGAACGCGGCATCGATCAGTCCGTCCTTCACCCATTGCCGATCATCGCGGAAGTAGCGCAGGCTCTCTTCGTATTCGGCTCCGACGGACGCCGTCAACGCCGCCGCCGGTTTCGTCCAGCGCATCATCGAGCGAATGTCCGCCACCAGTTTCGTTACCTGGTCTGTGCGCCACCGGTTCCACGCGGCGCGGTCGTCGTCCGGCGCCAGGCCGGTCTCTTTCTTGTACGAGGCGAGCGTCTGGTCATCGCGCGGATAGTCGATGTCTGACCCTTGCGGAATGGCCGGCGGCTCGCTGGGGAACCGAATGTAATCCATATGCAGCCCGTCCACAGGATAGTTCGCGACGATCTCCCGGAACACGTCCACGAGATACTCGCGAACCTCCGGCAGGCAGGGGTTGAGACTGACATAGAACCATGTGAGCGGCTGGCGGACGCCGTGCTGATCATACCAGAACCACTCCGGGCGCTTGTGGTAGAGCTGGTCCGGGCAGGCCGGCGGTTCCGTGCCGCGCCAGGCCGGAAGCACGTTGACCCAGGCGTGCAGCTCCAACCCGCGCTGGTGGGCCTCCTGGCATGCCACCTTCAGCGGGTCGAACCCCGGCGACTGGAAATCGAATTGTTCCGCCCACGGCTCGATCTTCGACGGATAGAAGGCCGTGCCGTTCCCCCGAACCTGGAAGATCACTGTGTTGAAGCCGCCCTGGCGGCAATCCTCCATGATCTGCGTGACGTCCTCCGGCGTTCGATAGTCGCCCCGCGTAACCCAGATGGCACGCACACTGCCGGTGGTCATCCGGCCCTGCTGGCACCCGGCCGTCACCGCCAGAACCAACGCCAGGGACGACAACATCAACACGCTGGTCCACGCACGCACATCTGGACGAGTCATGAGGGGCTCCTTGTCGGTAGTGAAGGATCGATCCAAAACCTGCCAATTCCAGAAGCGTACAGTCTCACGAAGTCGAGAACAAGATGCATGGCATCCCTGCATATGCAGTCCACGGGGGGCCGTTCGCGCCGCGGGACGCGGCTTCACGCTTTCCATGCGCGTGCCGAAAAATGAAACGCCTGCGATCGATCGTCGTCGGCACACCTGTGCGCGCTGGCCGTCGATCGGAGAAAGTCCACGAGTATTCACGCCGCTCCACAACACTCGCGCGTGGGCAACGCAGACCGCTGGTTGACGAACGCGGGCTGCGCAACGAAGCCGCGCAGAGCCCGCAACCGGTGCTCGCGCCGAACCCCGAAGCGCGAGCTGCGGTCGCGCGCTTCGCAGGGATATGAAACAGTTGCAGCGTCAAATACGCGCAGAAACACGATGTGCAGCCCCTTCTTTTGGAGATGCGCTCGCCATCGAGTACGATTGCCTCAGCGACCGGCGTGGACA
>CAZBFW010000572.1:0-3380 GCA_964491135.1 uncultured Phycisphaeraceae bacterium
TCCCACAAGGGAAGCCGGTCCCACAAGGGAAGCCGGTCCCACAAGGGAGGCCGGTTCCACAGGGAGAGCGGACCGCGTCTGGCGGCGCGCACGGCGAGATCCGCGGTAGAGGTCTTGCGGAAGCCGCAGGCCGGTTCACGGGATAGGAGCGGCCTGGGGACGGACGTACCGCCGAACGATCTCGATGAGAGCCTGGCGGGCTACGGGCTTGGCCACGTAATCGTTGCAGCCGGCTCGCAGGCAGCGGTCCCGGTCATGAGTCATCGCGTGGGCGGTCAGGGCCACGATGGGGCGATGATAGCCGCGGGCGCGCAGCAGGCGGGTCGCCTCGTAGCCGTCCAGTTCCGGCATCTGCATGTCCATGAAGACCAGGTCAAACGGTCGGCCGTCCCGTTCGGCGGCCAGCGCAGCGTCCACGGCCACTCGGCCGTTCTCCGCCACGGTGACTTCCGCTCCGGCCTTTCGCAGAATCAGGCCGATCAGCTTCTGGTTGTCGGGGCCGTCTTCCGCCAGCAGGATCCGGCACGCCACGGTCGTCACGGCCACCGGCTCCGGCGCGGACGTTTTGACGGCGCGCAGTTGCGCGCGGGCCTGCGACGCCGAGAGAATTCGCACGCCTTTCAGCGATCCCGCGGAAATGCGAACACGAAACGTGCTTCCGCGACCCGGCGTGCTGTCGGCGACAATCTCGCCGCCCAACATCCGGGCCAGACGCCGACTGATGCTCAGTCCAAGGCCGGTGCCGCCGAACTGGCGCGTGGCAGCCGTGTTGAGCTGGGTGAAGGGCTCGAACAAGCGCTGCTTCTGGTCCTCGGCGATCCCGATGCCGGTGTCCGTGACCGCGAACTCGATCGCAGGCGATCGCGAAGTGGCGGCGTCCGACGGAGGATCCAGCAGCCGCCCGGTCACTCGAATTTCGCCGACCTCGGTGAACTTCACGGCGTTCCCGACCAGGTTCACCAGGATCTGCCGCACGCGCGTCGGATCAGTCTCGATCCATTCGGGAATCGGCCCATCCCAGTCCACGACGAAGCCCAGTCCTTTGCCCACGGCACGAAACCGCATGAGCGATTCGATCTCGGCAAGAATCTGCGCCGGAGCGCAACGTAGCCGCTCGATCTCGAACTTGCCGGCCTCGATCTTGGAAAGGTCGAGGATGTCGCTGATGATCTGCATCAGGTGCTCGCCATTGCGGGTCACCGTGTTCATGTGCTCCAGCAGCGAGTCACGGCCGTACGCGCAGGTGTGCTCGCAGCCCTCGCGGATCAGATCCAGGTAGCCCAGGATGGCGGTCATGGGCGTCCGGATTTCGTGCGACATGTTGGCCAGAAACTCACTCTTGGACCGACTGGCAGCCTCCGCCGCCTCCCGCGAAACAGACAACTCCGCGTTGACCGCCTGCAGGGTCTCCTGCTGGGCCTTGAGCTGGTTGAGGGCCGTCTCGAGCTGCGCGGTGCTCGCGCGTTCTCGCCGGAGCACGTCCCGCAACTGCTGGTGCTTCTCCTGCAACTGCAGTTCGGCCTGCTTACGCTCCGTGATGTCTGCGATAAACCCTTCCAGCCAGAGAAGCGAGCCGTCCGGACCCCAGACTCCCTGGCCCTGCTCCCAGACCCACTTCTGGGCACCTTCTGCGCTGCGGATTCGGTATACGAGCCGAAAAGGCCGGCGCTCGCGCAACCCGGCGTGCACGCCGTCCCGGACGGACGCCTGATCATCCGGATGGATCAGATCGTTGTATGACGCCCGGCGATTGGTGATCAGGTCGGCCGCCGTGTAGCCGGTCAGGGCAAAGCAGCCCTCGCTGCAGAACTCCATGGTCCACTTGTCGTCGTTGCGGCAGCGGTAGGCCATGCCGGGCAGATTGCTCATGAGCGTGGCCATGCGGCGTTCGTTTTCGCGCAGGGCGTGTTCCGCCTCCCGTCGCTGCCGATTGGCCAGGGCCTGCGCCATCTGGTCGGCCACCTGACCGGCAAACGCGATGTCGTCCGGCGACCAGACGCGCGGTTCGCCCCGGACTTCGTGACAGACCACGCCCATCACGCGTCCCCCCATGCGGATCGGGCAGTCGAGCATGGAGACGATGCCCAGCGGAACCATGTAGGATTCCGCGAGCTCCGACGTCCGGGGGTCCGTTCGCGCATCGGAGGCCGCGATGATACGGTCCGCAACCAGGGCCTGGAAATAGGCGGGGAAGTCAGCGACCGCCAGAACCGCCCCACTGGTGTGCGTATGGGCCGCGCGTTCATGCAGGTCCCGGCAAAGAAGCTGACGATCATCGTCCTCCAGCAACCACACGCTGACGCGGTCCACGTCCAGCGCCACCGAGGCCATTTGGGTGACGGCCCGGGCCGCACCGGCCAGATCACCCTCCGCGATCGCCGGTTGAGTGGCCAACGTCAGCAGTATCCCCTGCTGGCCGCGTTGGCGCTCCAGGCGGTTCAGTCTCTCCTGCTCCTCCTGTCTGCGGGCGCTGATGTCGCGCATCACGCACTGGATCGCCGTCACGCGCCCGTCACGGATCAGCGGCTTGCCGGTCACCTCGACGTAGAAGGGCGATGCGTTTCGCGGCTTGTAGAGGACTTCGATGCTGGCCGCTGTGCGGTCGATCGCGACGGTCTTCAGCAGACGCAGGGCGCGCAGCAGTTCGTGTTTGCGAGCCAGGTACCGGCTGATGTGCGTGCCGACGACATCCTCGGGATGGTACCCCCCGAATTCCCGGATAACCGGGCTGCAGTACAGCAGCCGCCCCGTCACCGAGATCGTCAGGACCACGTCCTTCAGGTTTTCCGCCAGGAGGCGGTATTTCTGTTCGCTCTCGGCCAGGGCCTCCTGAACCCGACGGCGTTCGGCCACCTCCTGGCGTAACGCCTCGTTTGCCTCCGTCAGACTCTGGGTGCGTGCGCCCACGAGTTCGTCCAGGTGTTGCTGGTGCCGGTGCAACTCGCGTTCCGTCTGACCGCTCCATCGCTCGTAGACCAACGTGACGGCGATCATCACCAGCAGCAGCCCCATCAGCGCCGTCATGCGGAAGAGGCGGGTGTTCAGTTCCGGTGCGTGGTCCGCCGGTGACGGAAACGGAACGGGCAACGTGGTACCCACCAGGAACATGGCGAGGGCGACCACCGCCCAGACCACAGCCCATCGCCAGCCGAGGGCGCAGACACCCACGATGGGAACGCAGACGCACCAGCTCAGGATGTGGATTCCCTGCTGACCACTCAGAAGCGCCGTCGCCAGGACGGTCACGGCAAGACAGGTCAGAAGCCAGTTGCCGGCCAGAGTCACCGATCCCGTGCGGCGCAGCAGGAACGGCGCGGCGCAGCCGAGCACACCCCCGGCCAGAAGCACGACGGATGCGGCGAAGTTGTTGACCAGAACGG
>CAZBFW010000573.1:0-3374 GCA_964491135.1 uncultured Phycisphaeraceae bacterium
CACCAGGCCTGGACCGACGTGGAGCCGCTGATCGAAGGCAGGCGGAACGTGCTGTACATCGGCATCACGTGCGCGTTCGCCGCCCCATACGTGGCATCCCAACTGCTGCGGGTCTCGGAGCAGCGCGGCGGCAAGTGCATCCTGATCGGCTTCAACCCGGAGGACCGCGCCCGGACCCTGGAGGTCGAAAACTGGGACAAGACCTTCGCGGACGTCGTGCGCACCATCTCGACCCGCAAGAACTGCCTGATTCTCAACCCGGTCGTCGGGCCGGAACCCATTACCGGCTCCACGCGAATGAAGGGCGGCAGCGCAACCAAGCTCCTGCTGGAGGTCATTTTTGCACTGGGCGCCCGGCAAGCCGGCCTGCTGCCGGGCGGCCGGGGCAGGGCCGATCTCGCCGACCAGGTGCGAGCCGCCGTGCAGGGCTACGAGAACACGCGGGTGGCCGCGTACTCGCAGGCGGCGGACATCGCGCACCTGATTTCGCGGGGCGGACACGCGCTGCGGCACGGCGGGCACATCTATTACGTGGGATCTGCGGCGCAGGGCATACTGGGCATCGTCGACGCAAGCGAGTGCCCGCCGACCTTCGGAGCAGCCTTTGGCGACGTGCGCGGGTTCCTCGTCGGCGGATGGCGATCGCTGCTGGGGCCGGAGCATGACCTGAGCGAGGCCGGCCCGTGGTACCGCATTTCGCTGGACAACTTCCTGGAGGAAATCGCGCCCACGCTGACAAAGCATGACCTGGTGGTGGCACTGCCCGGCGGCGGGCGCGAGCCCAAGCTGACCGAGGCCGTGCGGACGGCCCGAAGGGCCGGCGCCGCAACGGCCATGATTCGCGCGGGCGGCTCGGACCACATCGGCCTCCGTCTGGACGCCGCGGTGTTCGTCCCGGACGTGCCGAGGTCGCTGCTGCCGGGCACGTCCGTTTACGGGGAGTATGCCACGAAGCTCGTGTTGAACGCGCTGACCACCGGCGCGCACGTGCTGACCGGAAAGGTCTACCGCAACCGCATGGTGGACCTGCGCATCAGCAACAACAAGCTCTGGCACAGATCGATCGGCATCGTCTCGGACATCATGGGCGTCTGCCCCGAGACGGCCAAACGCTGCCTGCTCCGAAGCCTCTACGGCGTCGACCGCGTGACGCCCGCGCTGAACAATGCCAAGCCGTCGAAGCACGTGGAGGCCGCCACCGAGGCCGCGAAGGTCGTACCGCGAGCCCTGATCCTGGCCGGCAGCGGCGCCTCGTATGCCGAGGCGGAACGCCTGCTGAAAAAAGAGCCCGTCGTGCGGACGGCCATCGAGCGACTGAAGGCGGGCAAGTAGGACCCGTCGACTCGCGCGAAGTGCGAATCCCGCGTCAGGCCGGCCGCCGCTCCAGCAGCTCGCGGCAGGCGTCAAAGACCGCCTCCACGCCGACCCCGGTCATGCACTTGACGTGCCCCAGCGGGCAGACGGGCTTCTGGCAGGGACCGCAATCCACGTCAATGCGGACGATTCGCTCCAGGGGATAATCCGTGTCGGTCCATTGCGGCCAGGTGGGGCCGAACACGGTGACCACCGGCACGTCAAAGGCCTTCGCCAGGTGACGCGGACCGGTGTCGTTGCACAACAGCAGGTCGCTGAACCGAATCAACGACTTGAACTGGCTCAACGTGATGGCCGGATCCTCCATGACCAACGGCCGATGCCGCATGGCCTCGATCGCCCGCCGAGCCACGCTCTCTTCACCGGGACCGTACGTCAGCACGACGCGAGCTCCGCATTCATCCACCAACCGATCGCAGACGGCCGCAAACCGGTCCGCCGGCCAGCACTTGGCCGGTCCGAACGACGCGCCGGGCGTCATGACCACAAGCGGCCGATGTCCGGCCAATCCGGCGTCCTTCAGCCGATCGGCGATCACCGCGTCGTCCTCCGGGCGCGTGTGGAGCATCAACCGGTCGCCCGGTCGGTCGCAGCCGAGGGCGACGGCCAATTCGCCGTAGTAGTCCACCATGCGCGTGCGAGCGAGTCGGCCCGCGGCGTCGCGCTGCACGGGGATGCGGTCGGTGAGCAGCCAGCCTCGTCCGTCGCGGTCGTATCCGATCCGGCGCGGAATGCCGGCCAGCCGGGCGACCAGGGCGGATCGGAAGGAGTTGGTCATCAGCAACGCCCATTCCATGCGACGGCGGCGCAAGCGAAACGCCACCCGGAACGTACCCCCCTGGCGGCCTCGCGCGTCCTTCGCCGTCCAGACCTCCCAGTCGTCAACCCACGGGCAACCCTCGATCAGGCCGCGTATGCCCTGGCGGATCAGTCCGGTGATGCGAGTCCGGGGAAACCTCGCCCGAATGGCCGCCAAAGTGGGCGTGGCCATCACCACGTCGCCCACCCAGTTCGGCAGGACGATTAGAATGGTCTGCGGATCACCCATTGGGCTGGAAGGTCCGTCGGACACGGGACTGCTCTGCGCTGCGTTGCGGGCACGTACGCGGCATCAATGACGCGACTCGATGGCAATGGTGGTCAGCGTGACAAGCTGGAAGAACCCCGCCAGGGCGAGCCGGGCGATGGCCGGCGTCATCGTCTGCGTATCAAACATGCCCATGAAACCCCAGATGGCGGTGACAACAGCGAGCATCTGGGTCAAGGTCCCGAAGAGCCGGAGAAACGAGAAGTCCTCCTGCCGCCGGGCCCGCTGCTGCCGGTCCAGCAGGTCACGGATTTCCGTGAGCAGGGCGCGCACGTCCGCATCCGCGTCGGGCGTGGTGCCGCGGCGCGAGGTCGTCGGCTGATCTGCGGGCGGGGTCGATTCCTTCTCCACGATGTTCGCTGCCTCCCTGAGCGAATCGGCGCGGTAGTCGGGCGAGCACGCGCCATTGTCATCGGGCGCGTGAGAAAGTGCAACGAGAATTGTGCGACAACCCGCCCGCTGCCCCGCCTCGATGTCCGAGACCCGGTCCCCGATCATCCACGACCGGCCCAGCTCGAGATTGAGGTCCCGCGCTGCCTGGATCAACATGCCGCAGCCCGGCTTGCGGTGCTCGCTGGCCCGCCGGTACGTCTCCACCACGGCCTCCGGACCGTCGAGGAAGGGGCAATAGTAGATGGCGTCCAGCTCGGCGCCCTCCTCGCGAAGCAGGTCACGCAGGCGCTGGTGAACGGCCTCCAGTTGCTCTTCCGTGATCAGGCCGCGGGCGATCCCGGACTGGTTGGACGCCACCACCACCGCGTACCCCGCCGACCGCAGCCGGCGGACGGCCTGGGCCGCGCCGGGCAGCAGACGCACCTGGTCCGGATCATCGATGAACCCGGGGTCGTCGATGAGCGTGTTGTCCCGGTCGAGGAACACGGCCGGTCGACTCATGACACCGCTCCCGGTCCCG
>CAZBFW010000574.1:0-3373 GCA_964491135.1 uncultured Phycisphaeraceae bacterium
GGCGCCCGCCGCGGCGGGCGGCACGCCGTACACCCTCACCGCGTTCAAGACCGACTACCCCAACTCCGTCGTGTCGGTGGCGGTGTCCGCAGGAGAAATCACGCGCGCGGATGTCACGCTTGGCGCGATTCCGGGCGACTTCAACCGTGACGGCGTGGTGGACCTGAACGACTACCGGATTCTGGGCATATGCCTGAACGTTTCCGGACCGGACAAGCCGCTGAGTTCGGCCCACACGTGTCTGAGCGGCTCCTCGGGCAACGGCTACCGGACTGACCTGGACGGAGACATGGACATCGACCTCGCGGACGCGGCATTGTTCTGGGAGCTCTTTGGCGAGCCGTAGACCCGTTGACCGCCCTACCCGCCCGGACGCCGGTTCCGCCGCGCGGACCGTCATTCCACAAGCTGGGTGCGGCAGAGCATCTGGTACAGCGGGCAGCGAGCCAGCAGTTCCTCGTGCGAGCCGATGTCGACGACGCGGCCTTCGTCCAACACTACGATGCGGTCCGCGAACTTGATGGTGCTCAGCCGGTGGGCGATGACAAAGGTGGTCCGGCCACTCGCGAATTCCTTCAGCGCGGTCTGGATCTTCTGCTCCGATTCGGCGTCGATCTGGCTGGTGGCCTCGTCGAAGATGAGCATGGGCGCGTCGCGCAGCACCGCCCGGGCGATGGAGAGCCGCTGGCGCTGGCCGCCGGAAAGGGTGCAGCCGCGCTCGCCGCTGATCGTGTCGTAGCCGTCGGGAAGGGCCCGGATGAACTCATCGGCATACGCCCGGCGGGCGGCGGAATGCACCGCTTCTTCCGTGGCGTCGGGCGCCCCGTACGCGATGTTCTCAAACATGGAGACGGGAAAGATCAGCGCATCCTGGGTCACCAGGCTGATCTGGTCTCGCAGGCTGCGCAACGTCACGTTACGGATATCGTTTCCGTCGATGAGGATCTGCCCCTGCTGCGGATCGTAAAACCGCAGCAGCAGGTTCATCAACGTGGTCTTGCCCGACCCGTTCGGACCCACGATGGCCAGCACCTCGCCCGCCTTCACGGACAGGTCGGCCCCGCGCAGTGCGGGGGTCGCCCCTTCCGGATACGTGAAGGTCACGTTTCGGAATTCGATGGACTGGCTCAGCGGCGGCATGACGACGACGCCCTCCATCGTCTCCTGCTCGATGGGTGCATCCAGCACGCCGAAGATGCGCTGGGCGCCGGCCGCCGACCGCTGCACGCGACCGTAGAGCTCGCCCAGGGTGCGCAGCGGCTCGAACATCATCCCCAGCACCGCAACCAGGGCGGCGAACTCGTCGGTCTTGATTTCGTCGTGAAGGACCTTGGATCCCAGCCAGGCGGTGACGATCAGCAGCGCCACCACCCCGAGGACCTCCAGCATGGGGCGAAGAAACGCGTCCAGGGCCGCGATCCTCACCTGCTGACGGAACATCCGCCGGTCTATCTGCCACAGCCGCTTGCGCTCGGCGTTTTCCGAGGTATACGCCCGAATGATGGGAATGGCTTTCAGCGTGATTTCCAGGGCCCCGATCATGCGCCCGTAGCCGCGCAGCAGGCGGCGGTTCGCCTTGCGAATCTTCCGCCCCACGTATGTGAACAGCACCACGGCAAACGGGGCCACCAGGAACATGACCAGGGTGAGTCGCCAATTCAGGAACAGGGCCACCACCGCCACGGCGGCCGCCCGCATCGGCTCGCGCAGCATCCGCCCGAACAACGCGTTGAGCCCCTGCTGAATCTCCTGCACGTCCTGCACGAATCGCGACACGATGTCGGAAACGTCTCGGACAAAAAAACTCATCGGAAGCCGCAGCACCTGGCGATACAGCCGCCGCCGCAGGTCCATCATCCCTCGAAACACGCCCACCGAGATGAAATACTGCGCGAGAAACCGGAACACGTTGCTGATCACCACGGCCGTACCGACGGCAATCAGCACGTATCGGAGCGTATGGGCGGTGTCACCCCGCGTCTGGGCGCGGGGGATGACCCCTGCCACGGATTGCAGGATCTGCCAGCGGACCGAGACGGAGTGCAGCGTGACTTCTGCCTTGGCAGGGGCGGCACCGGGATCATTCATCGGAACGGTGCCGATCCGGACGGCGGCATTGCGGGATGTCTCCGCCACCCGGCGGAAGAGATCGGCGGCCGAGACACGCTCATCGTTCAGCGTCACAATCAGGTTCGTCTGCCGGACACCGGCCTCATGCAAGGGAGAGCCGGCCTTCAAACGCTGCACCACCGCCGGCTTGCCTTCCGTGGGATAGACGTTGAATTCCGCCCCCAGGCACTCCTCCGCCACCGACCGGTCCACCCAGCCGTGCAGCCCCTCCTCCGAGACCAGCACCTTGAGGATCGGGACCAGGCCGGCCACACCCGCCGCATTGAAGAGGGCGAATCCGATCGACGCAACCAGCCCGATGATGATGAACCTGCGGTGCGGCCACACCAGCGACAACATGCGACGAAAGTACGGCGACCGCAGCGAGGCGGACGGAGCTCGGTGGTGGTCCTGGGCAGTGATCAAACGGGCTTTCATGGACGCGCCGGTTCCTCGGGGTTCGTCTCTCGGTCCGGCGGCTCGGCCGGCTGGGACGCCGGCTGCGTGGCGGCGCCGGCCTCGTCGGACGCGGCGCCCGGCGTGCCCGCGAGCTGTTCCGACAGCCCGGCAGGCGGGCGAGCCAGGCGCCACTGCCCGGCCTCATGAATAATCAGGAACACCACCTCCCGCCGCGGCTCCGACACGGAATCATCCAGTTCCACGTGGGCGTGGACGCCGTACGCGATGTCTGCCTCCGCGCGACGCCGGAACTTTTTGACGTGGACAAAGGTGACACGCTGTACCGCGCGCCAGCCGCGTTCAAAGGCATCACGCGGATAGGGATCCTCCCGGGCGCTCCAGAGCAGCCGGAACGCATCGTAATCACCGGTCACACACGTATCGATGACGTTCCGGATGAAGGCGGTCACGGACGGGTCGTCGGGCTGCATGTCCGCCGGGAAATCCACGATGGCCTTGCGCTGTGCCGGCACAGCCCGCCCCTCATCGACGGGCTCGCGTCGGCCGCAGCCGCACAGCACCCCCGCCACCACCGCGCAGAAGACCAGCAAACACGCAAGTTTACCCAGTTTGTCATGCACCGCGCCTGTGCTCCTTCGCAGGGCGAGAATGATACCGGCGTCCGGCCATCTCGGCAAACGAGACCGACACAACGGGTCGGCAACCCGGCCCTCGTCCTCCCGCTGTGGTCGGGAACCGGCAGCCGGTGGCTTCACCAATCATGGGGCGGCGTAGACGGTTCGCTGGTTCTCATTCAGAAGCAGATCGGAAGAGCACACGTCTGAACTCCAGTCACCGCTCATTA
>CAZBFW010000575.1:0-3366 GCA_964491135.1 uncultured Phycisphaeraceae bacterium
TCATGGACGCCGCCTCCCGTCTTCCCCTTTCTGCAGAGCCTCGGCGTGGACGCGGATGAGATGTACCGCGTGTTCAACATGGGGATCGGTTACGTGCTCGCCGTCCGCCCCGCGTTCCTTGGCGGCATTTTGCGCAACCTCCGCCGTGCCGGGGAAGCCCCATTCGTCATCGGCAAGGTCAAGAGCGGCCAGGGGCTGGTGGAGCTTCGCTGACCCGGCAGCGCGGACCGTCTGGCGGGGCCGCCGGAAGCATGTCCCGTTCACCGACCGCAATCCGTTCCGGACTTACGGCTCGAAACGGGACTGGAACTCCGCGAAATCATCCAGGTCCACGTCGCCGTCCAGAGCAAAGTCGAAGACCTCGCAATCCGACTGCGGATACCCGCCCGCGGGGCCGCTGACGCATTCGGGGAACAGCGCGAAATCAGCCAGGGTCAAGACGCCGTTGCCGTCCGCGTCTCCGTTCGGCCAGGCCTTCACGTACACCCACTTGGCGGCGTCGGTGTACACGCGGAAGTTCCAGGTCGGGCTGGGCCGGCCGGTGACCGTTTCTTCCGAGATGTCCAGCGAGCCGACTGCCTCGCTCTGCCCCGCGGCGAACCAGTACTCTCCCAGCGAGATCCACTGGTCATAATTCCCCGGTTCCGGCGCTCCGCTGGAGATCTGGTCGATCAGCAGGTCCGTCTGGCCGAGGTGGTGGCTCACCCGGTGCCGCGAATCGTAGCAATTGGCGCCGTTTGCCCAGGTGACGAGCACCTCGTATCGCCCCGGCGTCACCACGTTGGGAACGAACCGGGCGTGGTCGGTTCCGGTGTTGGGGACTTCATAAGTGATGAACCGGCTGCCCGTGCCCACGAGGCCCGGGGCGGAACTTTTGACGGAGCTGTTGGCCCAGGCCCCGAATTCCTGATAGGCCGGCGCCGGCGTCACCACGCCGGACGCGTCGCGCGATTCCAGGATGATGTCCGCGGGCGGCGGAAGCGGCGGCTCACCGGCGTCGAAGCCGAAGAAGTTCAGCACGACAATCATCACCGCCAGCCGGCTGTTCGCACTGGTAATGGCCTCGAACGGGAATCCGAAATGGACCAACTGGTACGTCCCGTCGTACACGGCGGCCGCTCCACCGCCCGTGCCGCCCACGTAGTTCAGGGCCACGGTGCTGCCGCCGTTGGCCGACAGCACGTCCGGCCAGTCGACGTCATAGATGGTGGAACCCTCGTCGAAGGCAAACCCGCCGATGCCGTCGAAGATGGACCCCGCCACGGGCTCGACGGAATACGTTTCCGCATCGTCGGCCACGTAGCCGGCCTTGAGGATGTTGTTGTAGAACGAGACCCCGCTGCCCCCGCCCACCAGATCGTAACCGATCTCAGCACCCGAGACGAAGAGCTTTCCGCCAGCGCCCAGGTAGACTGCAACTCGCGACTGCTCCAAGGAGTCAAACGTCGCGTCGGAGACGGACTCCTCGCCCACCTGCCAGATGACTGCCGTGTAGGCGGACAGAGTCACGCCGCCGTCGCGCACGGCCTCGTTGGCACAGTAGTCGAACGCCAACCCGGTCGGCTGCAGGGCCGCGGCGAACGTGCGGGAATACCCGTAGTGATTCATTCGCATGGGTCGCTCGCGCCGCATCGGGTCGGTGGAGTACGGGTCATCTTCTTGCAGCAACATCCAGCGGTCCATCCGGTCGAACCCGTTGACGATCAGCAGCGGACTGGTCCCGTCGGCGCGCACGCGCACCGCCCCGATCTCCGAGGGGAACGATTGCCCGCCGGCGTTGGTCGCGATGACCCGGACGTACCGGATGGCCCCGGCCGGCAAGCCGGTCAGGTCCATCTGCGTGGACGTGGTGGACGCGCCGTCGTCAAATCCGAACCCGTCCTCGCTGATCTGGACGCGGTAGCCCGTGGCCGGATCGCCCAGCAGGCCGTTGCCGGAGTTCGAGGGCGGGGGTTGCCAGGACACGCGCACGGTTCCGTCACCCAGATTCCGGACGGCCAGGTGCGTGGGCGGCTCGGGCAGCAGGGTGGCATTGACCGCGGGTGTCGAGTTCGGCCCGTCGTGGTCGTGGTACCACCACTTCACGATCGACTGGTACACGGCCCGCGACACCATGTCGCGAAAGCGCGGATCGACGAGCGAGTCTGCGTCCACCTCGCTGTCGTGATAGGCCACCTCAATCAGCACGCCCGGCATTTCGTCGTTGTTGCTCGGGTTCAGCTCGCCGAACCACGCGGTGTACAGCCGGCCCGGCCAGCTCGGATCGTTCCAGGCGATCCGCAGGTCGTTGATGATCTCATCGCGAATCCGGACGGCGAGTGAATCGCTGCCCGCCACGCCGCTGAACTCGCTGAAGGGGCTGGGCGGCCCGTTCGGACCGTAAACATACACGTCGGTGCCGTGGCCCACGTAGGAACTGCCCGTCGCATTGCTGTGCCAGGAAACGTAGACGGAGTCTTCCCAGCTTTCGCTTTCCCACTTGGCGTACCGCGGCATCGCATCTACAGTCCCCAGCGGGGTGGTCACGTGCCCCATGAAGACGCCGAAGTACTTGCCCGACTCCTCCCAGCGGGGCCAGCCGCTGGTCACACCGCCGTCGGCGTAGTCGCCCAGGCCGCCGCCGAACCGGACCGCGTCGGCAATCACGAACTTGCTGGGGTCCGAACCGACGTTCGAGATCTGCACGGAGCCCTTCGGAGCATTGCGTCCTGCCGCGAAGTGATACATGCCCAGAAACCGCCAGGTGTTGCCGTCCTGCTGCATGTTGATCACGTGCGTCGTGGTGCCGCCGGTGTGGTTCACGCGGACCGTGGCTGCCGTGGAGCGGTTTGACGCGCTCGGCGTCCAGACGTACACCGCGTATTCATCCTCCGTCGGGAACGACGGCGCGTAGGTCGCCACGGCCGTTTCGGTGGTACTCACCGCGGCGTACTTGTAGTTCGTGCCGTACCATGTGCCGGCCCCGGTGCTGTCCGTCCACGTGCCGGTGTAGCTGACGTCCGGCGCGGCAGCCGTGTTGTCGATGATCACCATGTGGGGGTTCATGTCGCGCTCGCGACACGGCCAGACGTTGGCACCGGCGTTATGCAGATAGCGAGCCAGATGCAGAAACACCGCCTCTCCGTTGCTGTGGTCCTCGATCAGCCCGTAGCTGTTCCCGCGCTGTGTCGCCCAGCGGCCCAGCGTGGAGGAGTAGGCCCACCCGTGTCCCGGACTCAGGAACACCGTCTTGCCGGAAAGCGCACCCGTGGGACGCCCCGGGTTGTACGCCGGCAGCCCGCCCGCCCGCAGGCCGATCGTGATGTCCTCCGGCTTGTCCAGCGGGCCTTCCGGCGCCGGGAGATACTCCGGCAGCGCCCGGTATTC
>CAZBFW010000576.1:0-3365 GCA_964491135.1 uncultured Phycisphaeraceae bacterium
GAGATAATGAGCGGTGACTGGAGTTCAGACGTGTGCTCTTCCGATCTCACGTGCTCCTTGAGCCACTCGGGCGCCGGTGCGCCGGACACCCGCGGTCCGGCTCTGGGGGCCGGGACCCTGGGATTCGAGTTCTGCTATCCCAACCCGGCCTCGCCGACGATTCGGAGACCCTCGAGAACCCCGTCGTCTGCGTGGCCGGGTGACACTACGCGTGGTTCTCCCGCGCGGCGTCCGTCTGCTCGGCTGCGCGGAGCTTCGCGCTGCGAGACCGCGGATTCGCCTCCCGTTCGGCCGGCTCCGCGATGACCGGCCGCTTCGTCAGGATCCGGTACCGGCCGGCCTGCTTGCGGGTGGCGAAGTCCCGTTTCACGATTCCGTCCTCCAGGCTGTGAAACGCGATCACCGCGATCCGTCCTCCGGGCTTCAGGGCGCCGGCGGCCTTCTCCAGGAAGGTCCGCAGGGCGTTCAACTCGTCATTCACGGCGATCCGCAGCGCCATGAAGGTGCGGGTGGCCGGGTGGATCTTCGATGCTCGGGCGTCCGCATCCACACCCAGAGCGTCGGTCACCAGTCGGGCCAGTTCGTCCGTCGTGGTAATTCGCTTGTTGCGGCGGGCCTCACAGATGCGGCGGGCAATCCTGCGACTGAACCGCTCCTGCGAGTTGAAGTAGATCAGGTCGGACAGCTCCTCTTCCCGCAGGGCGTTGACCAGATCGGCGGCCGTCCGCCCCTGCGTTCGATCGAGTCGCATGTCCAGGGGGCCTCCCGCCGCAAACGAGAAGCCACGCGCGGCGTCCTCGAGCTGGTTGGAGCTGACACCCAGGTCTGCCAGGATGACGTCCACACCCTCGATGCTCGCCTCGTCCAGAACCTCATCAATTCGGGCGAAATTGGCGTGAAACAAGCGGACGGTGGCCGGACAGGATCGCAACCGGAGATCCGCGATTGCCAGGTTGTCCGCATCGGCATCCACACCGATCAGCAACCCGGCCTTCCCCGCCGCCTCGCCCAGCCGCCGGGCATGTCCGCCCAGCCCGACCGTGGCGTCCAGCACCACGTCACCCGGAGCGACACGCAGGTACGTCAACACGGAATCGGTCAGAACCGGAATGTGCTCCGCCGGCGCGTCGCTCACGGCCTTCGCCCGAGTGCTTCTCCGTGCAAGCAGGGGGGCCCGTCATCGTCCGTGATGACTCAGGCGCACCCCGCGCTCAGCGCGGGTTCCGATAGGCTCATGCGAATTACATCTTGCGAGACACGGACCGACTCAAACTCGCGTCCCAGGCTTTGCAGGCGCTGCACGCGACGCTTCAGTTCCGGCATAACGGCCGAAATCTCCGCGTCCGCGGGCCAGTCGCCGCGGCTGAGTGCAAGCTGGAGTTGCCGGACCACGCGATTGTGTCTGCTCGCCATCGCCGTTGCCCTCGTACCCCGCCTGAAGCATCGCCGCCGACCCGGCGATTCCGTTCGCCCCGTGCCGACGACGACCGAAACTACCCGACGTGGAATTCCCTTCCCGCGTCACTCACCCGACTGCGCCTCCGCGATTCCGTCCGCCGGGGAACACAGTCGCAAAGCCTGAGCAGGGCGGAACCCTTCCCGATGGGATGCCGGCTCCATCCGGCATGGGACAAGGAGCGGCCAGGTCGCCCGTCCGCGCCAACTTTCGGGCGACCTGCCCGAACCGCTCCTACCGCTCGGCGAACCTCGCCCCAGATTCCTTCGCCGAACGAACTTCCACTCGCTGCGGCCGGCTAGTCCTTTGCCGGCGGGGCCGGCATCCGCATGTACCGGCGGAAGGTCTCCCATCGCTTCTGCATGTCACGATCGCGGAAGGACTCATAGTCGGACTTCCGCCAGACATCGATGCGCACCTTCGCACCGGCAAGCACCACGTCCTTGCCGAGATCCACCATTCGCAGCAGCTCATCGGGGAGGGTGATCCGCCCCTGGCCGTCCAACTCCTGCCGAAGAACGGCCGCAAAGAACGCCTGCTCGAAGTCCAGCGACTCCGGCGCGTCCATGTATTCCGTCTGAATCTGCCCGGCTCTGTGCTCAAAATACTCCTCGGTGTACAATGACAACGTGTTCTCGCGTACGCCCGGGCAGATGTAGAGCAGCGGCCGCTCCTTCGACTGCTCCCATTCGTTTCGCCAGGGGGCAGGAATTTGGAGTCGGTTCTTGGCATCGAGGGTGCGCTCGTACGCGAAAGTGAAAATCATGGGTCGTTGTTGACTGTTCCCCACTATCAGGGATTTCTAGGGAAAACATAACACAACGCCCCACTATTGCAACCGGAAAATCTACATTTTTTTTCGGACACTTCGCGCGCAACCAAGCCCGTTGCTACGAGTTGTATCACCAACCCAGCATAACCCAACTAGTGGTGTGCGAACAAGCTCCCAACTCTGGAATTCGCTGTCACTCAGGAAGGCCGGCACGTTACGCGGGGTGTTTGCCTACCACGTCTCGGTAAAGCCGCTCGTAGGCGCGATGTGTTTGACGAAGCTGAAACCGGTGGTCAACGGCCCGGGATGCCGCCGCGCCCAGGCTCTCGGCCAAGCTTTTGTTTTGCAGAAGCTTGAGCATCGCTGCGGCAAGTTGGTATGGCCGGTACGGCGGGACCAGCAGCCCCGTCTTGCCGTCCGTCAGAACATCGCGATTGCCCGGAACGTTCGTTGCGACGACGGGCAGCCCGGCTGCCATCGCTTCCAGAAGAGAATTTGGCAAGCCCTCCGTGCGCGAGGGAAAGACGAACAGGTCGGCCGTTCGCAGCAAGCGGGGAACGTCAGATCGCCGCCCGGCGAAGTGAACGCGGTCACTCATCCCACTTTCCCCCACCAACTTCTGGAGCCGGGGCTTTTCCGGACCTTCGCCGACGATCAGAAGCTGAAGGGGGATCGCTTGCCGGACCAGTTGCGTTGCGGCAAGGACGAGGTCGTCGATCCGCTTGACGGGATCGAGGCGTCCGGTCCACAAAACGACCGGCGCACCCGCGCGCAGCCCAAGGGAGGCTCGATCAATCGGATGTGCCCGTCGAATGGGCTCGGGGTCAATGCCACCCTGCACGAGGACGAGGCGGCGCGGCGGGACGCCGGCCCGCCGGGCCAGGTGGGCCACCACGGAGGGAGAGTTGCCGACGACATACCGGCACCAGGGGGGCGTGTACCGCTCGACCGTCAGGTGCCAGGCTCGTTCCACTTCAACGGTCTGGATTTCGCAGATGAGGCGTTGCGGGGAGAAGGTGCCCAGGCCGGCGAGCAGCCGGGCAGCTACGTTGGCGTGAAACAGGAAGGCGTGGACGACGTCCGGTTGCGTCTGGAGGATCCGGCGGCGCAGGCGGGGGAGGATGCGCAGGTCCCACA
>CAZBFW010000577.1:0-3362 GCA_964491135.1 uncultured Phycisphaeraceae bacterium
CCACCCCCACCCAATCCTACACTCTTTCCCTACACGACGCTCTTCCGATCTAACCCGTATCTCTTCAAGGACGCATAAGAGCATGGCCACACCGACGTTTGAGCTGGCGACGACGTACACCCCGCGGGACCACGACTGCCTGCTGCTGCCTTACCGCAACGAGAAGAAAGCGGCGTTTCCCGCCCGGCTGCTGCCCCGGGAAGTCGTCGCCGCCGCCCGGCCCGCCAAGGAGCGCGGCGCCTCGCGCACGGCGTTCCGCGGCTCGGTGGACAAGGCCGGCCTGCTGGTTTGCACGGTCCGGCTGGATGCCGAGCATTCGTCACCCCGGCTGGAACTCAAGAAGGCGGTGGCGGCCGCGCTGGCAATTGCCCAGAAGGAGGAGTGCAAGCGGCTCGTTGTGCCTGTGGAGGGCCGGCGTGCCGAGCTGATTCCGGCCGCACAGGAAGGCGCGCTGCTGGGCGGGTACGTGTTTGACACCTACATGAGCAAGAAGACCCCGCCGCTGCCGGTGCTGCTGGTGTCCGACGTCCGGAATGCGGCGGCGGTTCGGAAACAGCTCGGTCGGCGGGCCGTCGTGCACGAATGCGTGAATTTCGCACGTGACGTATTGAACGAGCCGCCGAACGTGATGCAGCCGCCCAGCCTGGCCCAGGCGTTTGCGACATTGGGTCGGCGCTGCGGGCTGAAAGTCGCCGTTTGGGACGAGAAGCACCTGGCCCGCGAGAAGTGCGGCGGCGTGCTGGGCGTCGGTCAGGGCGCCAAGGCCAAGCCGCGCATGGTCATCGGCGAGTACGCCCCCCGAGGCGCTCGCCGGCACCTGTGCCTGGTGGGCAAGGGGATCACGTTTGATACCGGCGGGTATTGCCTCAAGCCGGCCGATGCGCAGGTCGGCATGAAGTACGACATGGGCGGAGCGGCCATGGTGTTTCCGGCTGCCTGTGCGATCGCCCGGCTGAAGCTGCCGATCCGGCTGACCGTCATCACCCCGCTGGCGGAGAACGCGATCTCCGGGGAGGCCTTCTACACGACCTCGATTCTCACCACCCGGTCCGGGCGCACGGTGGAGGTGCATAACACGGACGCGGAGGGGAGGTTGATCCTGGCCGACGCCCTGGCCCTGGCTGCGGAGCGCAAGCCGGACTGGATCATCGACGCCGCCACGCTGACCGGGGCCTGTGTGATCGCGCTGGGCAACGACATCGCGGGCGCGTACGGCACCGATGCCGCGTTCACGAAATCGCTGATCCAGGCCGGTGCGGACGAAGATGAGCTGTACTGGGAGCTGCCGTTGCACATGCCGTACGCCGAGCAACTCAAGACGACCATCGCCGACTGCAAGAACGTGACCGCCCGCTGGGGCGGCTCCATCACCGCAGCGCTCTTCCTGAAGCAGTGGGTCCCCAACGGGACGAAGTGGATTCACTGCGACATTGCGGGTCCGGGCATCAAGGAAGAGCCGTTGGCGCACCTGGGCAAGGGCGCCAACGGGTTCGGCGTCAAGACGCTGGTCACGCTGGCCGAGCGCCTGGGCAAGAAGTAGCGGCGGTGCGGCCCGGGCGTCTGCTCGTCTAGCGCAACCGCTTGGGGCCGGCCGCCTTCACTTCGTCGGTGCAGCCGGCGGAAAAGAGCTTGAAGTTCTCAACGAACCGGGCGGCCAGCGCGTCGTACTTCTTCCAGTATTCGTCCTTGTTGCCCCAGCCGTCGGACGGATCCAGCACGTTCTGCGGCACGTCCGGACAGCTCGTGGGCACTTCGAAACCGAACAGCTTGTCCTTGCGGTACTTCACATCCTGCAGCCGTCCGTCCAGGGCGGCGGCCAGCAGCGCCCGCGTATGGTGGATACTGAATCGCTTGCCCACGCCGAACGGCCCACCCGTCCAGCCGGTGTTGACCAGCCAGCACTGGGCCTTGTGCTGGATGAGCTTCTTCTTGAGCAGGTTTGCGTACACGTACGGATGGTGCACCATGAACGGGCCGCCGAAGCACGTGCTGAAGGTGATCTGCGGCTCGATGCCCAGGCCGATCTCCGTGCCCGCGATCTTGGAGGTGTACCCGCTGATGAAGTGGTACATCGCCTCGTCCGGAGTCAGCCGGGCGATGGGCGGCATCACGCCGGAGGCGTCGCAGGTCAGGAAGATGACGTTCTTCGGGTGCCGGCGTACCATGCGATCCGGAACGACGTTGGGGATGTACTCCAGGGGATACGACGCCCGCGTGTTCTCCGTGACCTTGTCGTCGTCCAGGTCGATCCGTCGGGACGGGGCATCGTACGGCACATTCTCCAGGATTGTGCCGAATCGCGACGTGCAGCCGTAGATCTGCGGCTCATGTTCGGGCGAGAGCCGGATGACCTTTGCGTAGCAGCCGCCCTCGAAATTGAAGACGCCGCTGTCGCTCCAGCCGTGCTCGTCGTCGCCGATCAGGTACCGGTTGGGATCGGCCGACAGCGTGGTTTTGCCCGTGCCGCTGAGGCCGAAGAACAGCGCCACGTCGCCGTCGCGGCCCACGTTGGCCGAGCAGTGCATGGACAGCACGCCGTCATTGGGCAGCAGGAAGTTCAGCACGGTGAAGATCGTCTTCTTGATTTCGCCGCCGTAGGCGGATCCGCCGATCAGCGCCATGCGCTCCGCGAAGTTGATGACGATGGTGGTTTCACTGCGCCCGCTGTCGACGCGGGGGTCACAGATGAAGCTGGGGCAGGCAATGAGAGTGAACTCCGGCACGTGCTGCCGCAACTCGTCCCGGTTGTCCGTGGTCAGGAACATGTTCCGGGCAAACAGGCTCTGCCAGGCGGTGTCGGTGATGATCCGCACGGGCAGGCGATGCTCGGGGGCCGCCCCCGCGTAGCAGTCCTGCACGAACAGCTCCTCCCCCTGCAGGAACGCCTGCAGCCGGGCCAGCAGGGTGGTGAACTTGTCCGGAGTGAACGGCCGGTTGTACTGGCCCCACCAGATCTTGTCGGCCGTCGTGTCCTCCTGCACGATGAACTTGTCCGAGGCGGCCCGCGCGGTGTGTTTGCCGGTGAAAACCGCCAAGGCCCCCCCGTGCGTCATGTGTGCTTCGCCGCGGAAGATCGCCTCTTCGTAGAGGGCCTCCGGGGGCAGGTTCCAGAAGACGCGGTCCAGCCCGAGCAGCCCGTGGTTGCGCAGCTTGTAATCCGACGCGCGAAAGTCCGCATGGCGGCAGGCGGGCGTGTCAAACTCCAGGTACTTTCCCATGTCCGGTTCCTCACAAACGGCCGGGCCGGTCAAAGCCGGCGGCCGGCCGGCAGGGCTCGCTCGTTTCTAGGTCCAGTCACGCACCAGTTTGCGATCACCGAGGTACAACTCGTTCGGACTGTTCGGATCCAGCGCCCACTTGAT
>CAZBFW010000578.1:0-3352 GCA_964491135.1 uncultured Phycisphaeraceae bacterium
CCCAGCCGGGCTTCACGGCGAATGTTGGCGGCCAGCCACAGGGCGATCGCGTCGCTGTTATCCGGCGCCAGCCGCAGAGCCTGCTCCGTGCAGCGCATGGCCATCACCGAGCCAAAGATCTCGGTGGGAACGGCCACGGCCTGAAGAAACCCGTCGCGCAGGTACCAGAGGTTGGCCTGCGTGAGTCGCGGGTCGGCCTGAACGGAGCCGTCCTCGTTGTAGTAGCGATCGGCCAACTGCGTGAAGCTGATGGTTGCCGACGTGGGCAAGGTCCGACCCGAGTTTCGCTCAATCTGCCGGATGGCGTCTGCCGCGGCCTGCTTCACGATGTCCAGCACGTCCGGGCGGTCCATGAGTCTCTGGAGATACGGCACCGCCTGCACGTACCCTAACTCGCCCAGGGTCTGCGCAACCACCCGCTGTATTTCGCCGTTGTCCGACTCCAGCGCCTCCACCAGCGGTCGAACGGCCCCCCGGCCGATCTGGGGAAGTGCCCGCACAATCCGAGGCCACAGCGCCTTGCGATTGGCATCGCCCAGCGCGTCGATCATCCAGGGTATGGCGTACTCGCCCGATTCCTTGAGCCGCTGAATGGCGTTATGTTCCATCTGAGGGGGTCCGCTGAGCTTGTCTACGTTCTCCCGGATCCGAGCGGGATCCCGCCGCAGCTCATACTCCCCCTTCCGAATGACATCGAGAACCTGCTGGGCGATCGCGCTGATCTCCGTCCGATTCACGATCAGGAGGAGGGTGTCGATGGCCCGTGGGTCCGTTTCGGCAACCGTCAGCAGCTGCACCGGGTCCAGATCCGGCAGGCTGAGCAGGCGCGTGGCTGCCGCCTGGGCCGCATCGAAGCGGCCGATCCGTGCGAAATGCACGAAATCGTGGAATTCCTGGTATGCCGGCTGGGTGGTCGTGGGCTCCGCGGCGGGGCCTTCTGCCGGCTCGTCGGGCTCGACCTGGGCCGAAGCCGGCCCCGACAGGCCGGCCAGGATCGCCAACGTCAGTGCCCAGATCAGCCCTCTGAACGGAATCACAACGCTTGGATCGCGGGGCAGGAGCATGAGACCCTCCACAGCCAGAACCGAAGGATGGAAACAACACAGCGGCGCGCGAACCACCGAGGCGGGCTGCCGCGCGAGTACCCGTTCTGTATGAGTCGGCGGCCGGGACGAGCGGCTCGCACTCCGCGCCCACCGCTCCCCGGACGGACTAGTGGCAGTATAAGTGCGGCCGAACGCCCGTCAACGGGACAAGTCGGCGTGACGCCTGTCGGACCGGGCCGGCAGCACGGGGGCGAGTACGCTGCCAGTACTGAAAACCGGTCGGGCGCCGGCGACTTCCGGGATCAGGCGTTCTGGATGAGCACGTAGCCTCCGGCCGCCGTGATGCCCAACAGGATCGTCTGCACCAGCTCCAGCAGCAGCGATCCTGTGGTGTTGGTTCCCGTGCATCCGCTCAGCGTGGTGACCACAAGGGCACACGCCGCCCATACCGCTCCGCGAGTCCAGAGTCGACACATCATGGTCTGGCCTGAATCCTGTGTGGTTGCGTAGGTTCCGTCCGGTCCCGGCGGGCCACCGCGCGGCCGACCCGGGATCGACACTCATGACTGCAAAACCGAGTGTACCCGGTCGTCTCCGGGCGTCAATGTGTGTTTGCCCGATGCCTTCCCCGGCCTGTGAGTTGCAATCCGGAGGTCCGCGCGAACTTCCCTATCGCACGGGACGAAGATACGGTACCATAAGACCCGATCGCGCCCCGGGAGCGGATCGTCTGCCGGCCGCCGACGGGGCCTGCACGAGATCGATGGGAAGTGCCGATAACTATTGGCGACCATCAAAGTTGCGCGGCGCGCCACCGGGAGGGAGCCCCGGGCGCGGAACGACAAGGAAGCATCCTCTAATTGCCTTTGTATGAAGATGTTGCATACGATTCTCAGATCGCAGAAACCGCGTATGCGTTGGGCGCGAATCCTGCGTGCCCCGCGCCCGGCTGCGCGGGTGGGTCGCCAGGGCGGGCTTTGCCTGGTTTGGGTCGGAATCGCTGCGGCGTGTCTCTCCGGGGGATGCTACAGCTTCCGGAACAGCTGGCTGGATGCCTCCCAGGTGGGCAACTACCTGGACGAGGGCACGATGGAGATTCGCACGTCGCTGAGCATTCAGGACTCTCCGACGGGCATTCCGGGCGCCACCGATCCCACGCCGGAGGATCTGATTCCGCGTCCGGTGGTGTACCGACTGGACCCCGGCGACGCCCTCAACGTGCGTATCCTGGACCTCGTCATTGACAACACCGAAACCTCCATTCAGGTGTTCCTGGACGAAGAGGGGATGATCTCCCTGCCTGTGCTCGGGCGCATCCGCGCGTCCGGGATGACGGCGGCGGAGCTGGAGGCGGAGTTGAAGGACATTCTGCGCCAGCGCCAGATCGTTATGGATGCCTACGTTCAGGTCGAGCCGGTCGTCAAGCGCGGCCAGAGCTACACGGTCTACGGCGCGATCGCCCAGCCGTCCTTGTACCCGATCGCCCGGCCCAACTTCCCGCTGATCGAGGCGCTCGCCCAGGCGGGTGGGCTGGTTGAAACGGTCACGGAAATATACGTCTTCCGGAATGCGCGCCCTGAAAGCCCCGACGGACTGGGCACGCTGCCTTCCCGGATGGGCATCGGGCGAGCGGTAGCCGAAGCCGGGGATGCCTCCGTTGCCCGGCTTACGATGTCCGACGGGTTAGGCGACGCCCCGCCGTCCGCCACGCCGCGTCCGGACGAGCCGACCACGGGCCCGGCAGAGTCTTCCCCCCTTCGACCAGTATTGGGAGAGCCGGGTTCCGAGCAGGAGGTCATTGACGCGGTTCTTCGCGGTCGCGATTCCCAGGCGCCTGCCCCGGCCCCGGAGGTGGTGACGCCGGAATCATCCACCGACACGGCCCCCAGTTCGGTGCCGTCGGCGCCGGGACCGGAGGAGTTGACCGCGCAGCCGCCGGCGCAGCCTCGGTTCATTTTCCTGAACGGCAAATGGATCGAGGTGAGGCCGTCCCCCACAACCGCGACGGCCCCCGACTCTCGTATCGCCGAAGAGCCCCAGGAGCCTGTGACCCTGCCACCGTCTGCTCCGGAGGCCGAGCCCTCCGTGGACTGGAGTCAGATCGCCGGTGAAGTGGATCAGCGGATCATCCGCATTTCCGGGGACGCGCTGCGCAACGGGGACGTCCGGCAGAACATCATCATCCGGCCGGGTGACTCCATTCGTGTGATCGCCGGCGAGGTGGGTGAATACTACATCATGGGGCAGATCATCCGTCCGGGGGCCTACAGCCTGACCGGACGTCGGATCACGCTGAAGCAGGCGGT
>CAZBFW010000579.1:0-3333 GCA_964491135.1 uncultured Phycisphaeraceae bacterium
GAGATAATGAGCGGTGACTGGAGTTCAGACGTGTGCTCTTCCGATCTGCGTGATCCCGCCGTAGGCCGCGTTCGGCGAGTCCACGTCGTAATCGACGCGCAGGCACGTGCCCGTGTGGCCCGGTCCGGGTGCGTCCGCGAGGCTCATGCGAACGGAGACGGTGTCGTCCTTCGCGTCGCGCGTCCAGGCGTCGTTCACGTCGCCGAGGCGATTGCGGTCCGGCGTGTCGCCCTGGAAGTCGTCAATGAGAACGCGGGACGGTCCGGTCGCCGCGGAGCGCGGCGGCAGGCGCAGCGGCTCGCGATCGCGGCGCCGCAATTCGGCCAGCCAGGCCGGATCGGGCGGGCGCTGGTATTCCGCGATCCGGGCGCGTCCCTGCTGCACGGTCGGGTTTTCCATGAACGCGCGCTGCACGATGCGGTCTTCCAGCACGTTGGCCAGCGCCAGAAACATCATGGCCTGGTCGAGCGGAGGCAGGTACCGCGCGCAAACCGCCTTGGTGCTCAGGTCTACGGAGTCGCGGAAGCCGAGCTTGTACTCCTCGCCGCGCTCCTCGAACGGCGCCCGCGCCCCGAGGGTTTCGAGCTTGCGAAGGCATTCGGCCGCCTGGTGCGGGTACCACTGGGCAGCCATGCCGGCGGCGTGCGGCGTCACCACGGACACCTTCAGCCCGCCCCAGCCGAGGTACTGCCCGTCCGGAGCGGAACAGGCGGACCAACCCCAGGCCGGCAGCTTCAGATCAAGGGCGTACAGCATCTGGGCGTAGGCGAAATCGGCGGCGGACTTGCCGGCCGGCGTGTTCCACTCGTCGAGGAAGATCGCATCCTGCGCCTGCATGAACAGCCCGCCGCCCAGCCACGCGGGCTTGAACATGGTCAACCCATAGTGCATTTCCGTCTCGCGGTTGAGCTTGTCCCACGACTCGGGCGGCGCCGCACCGACCGCGATGGCCCAGAACGCGGCCATCCGGCCATCGCCGGCGTAGTCGCCGATGTGCCAGCCGGAATCGATGCGGTCGCGGGCCATGTCATACCCGCCGAAGAGCCGGCCATCCGCGGCGTCATAGAAGGGCTTCCAGTCCATCGCGGCCAGAACGGCATCGATCGCGTCGCGGACCTCGGGCATGAGCTGCCGGGCAACCACCAGGCCGGCCACCATGTTGCCCGAGTCGAGCAGGGAGATCATGGTGTCGCTGGGCGAGGGCGCCAGCGTGTGGACGTTGTTCCACGATTGTGAGAACCCGTGCCAGTGCTTGAAGCGGCTGTAGGCGTCCACCACGCGGCGGACGCGGACGACGGCCTCGTCACGCGGCACCAGTTTCATCTCGGCCGCCACGGCGGTGCAGGCGGCGTAATAGCCGATGTTCGTGACGGACGTGTGTTCCGCACGCTCGCTGGAATCGTAGGGCAGCCCCGTCTTCGGCTCGACGAAGTGGGCGATGCACGCCCACGTCTCCGCCGCCACGCCGCGCAAGTACGCCTCATCCGCCGGCAGCACGGCCGGCCACTGAAGCGTGTCCTCCGAAGCCGGCGCCGGCGACATCCAAAGCAAAGCAAAGACACTAATCAGATGCGTGTTCATGTGAGTTCCCTCCTGGTCATCCTTCTCAAAACCTTCGGGAGCATATCGGATGTGTGCGGTGCGGTCAGCATTCCGGTCATAATCGCGCTCAGTACGCTACGGAACAGTCGGGACGCCCGGTCACCCGGAATCACGACCCCTCGTGGTCTGTGCCGTTGCGGATGACAAGCCGGCATTCCGGCAGGGCTTCCAGGAACGCGCGACCGTACGACTTGCTGCAGACGCGGGGGTCCAGAATCACCACGATGCCGCAGTCGTCCTTCGTCCGCACCAGCCGGCCGAAACCCTGCTTGAACCGCAGGACGGCCTCGGGCAACTGAAAGGCGGCGAACGGGTTGCCGCCCTGCCGGCGGATCTGCTCCACCCGGGCCTCGATGGCGGGATGGTCCGGCACCGCGAACGGCAGCTTCACGATGATGACGTTCGAAAGGGCCGGGCCCGGAACGTCGACCCCGCCCCAGAAGCTGTCCGTGCCGAACAGCACGCACCGCCGGTCTTGTTTGAAGCGGTCCAGCATCTGCGTCCGGGTGAGGTCACGGCCCTGCACGAGCAGCTCCAGCTCGGCCGCGGCCAACCGGTCGGCCAGCATCTCGGCGCAGCGGTCCATCAGGGAGTAGCTGGTGAACAGCACGAAGGCCCGTCCCTGCGTCTGCCGGACGTACTTCTCGATGGCCGCACAGGCCGGCGGGATGAAGGCGTCCGCCTGGTTCGGGTCGGGCAGCCCGGCCTCCACGTAGACCGTCACCTGGTTGGCGTAGTCAAACGGTGAACCCAGCGAGCACGCCCGCACGTCCGGAAGGTTCAGCCGGTTGCGGATGTACGCGAATCCGTCGTCGCCCCCGCTCGTGGTCAGCGTGGCGCTGGTCAGCACCACGCTGGGAATCAGGCCGAAGAGCGAATCCCGCAGGTTCGGCCCGATGTCCACCGGCCGGCCGGTCACCGTGATCCGGTTCGAGCGATCCGGCGTGCTCTCGATCCAGTACACCCAGTCCTCGTGTTCCTGGCTCAGCAGTTCCTCCGTGGTTTCCGCCAGGCCGATGGTCCGCTCCATCAGCACGTTGAGTTCAAACCGGTCGCCCTCGTCGGTGGCCAGTTCGCGTACGGAGCGGAGCTTCTGATGCAGGTCGCGCAGGGCGTCGCTGATGGTGTTCTTCAGCGGCGGCGGCACGATCAACCGGCCGTTCGACCGCCCGTGCGCCGTCTGCCACGAGGTCAGCTCGTCCGTGAACCGCGTGAGGACGCCCCGCGTCTTGAGTACCGCCCGGATCGCGACATCGGCGTGGAAGCCGGCCAGGAACCCGTGCTTCGTCCGCTCGTTGTAGAGCGAGTTGAGCAGGTAGCGAATCTGCCCGTCCGACACGCTGAGCCCGAAGTGACTGCCGGCAACGTCTTCAACGGTGTGCGCCTCGTCCAGGATGGCCAGGTCGTAGTCTGGCAGGATGCCCGCGCCCTGGGCCCGAACCGCCAGGTCTGAAAAGAAGAGCGCGTGGTTCACGATCAGCAGGTTCGCGTTTTCCGCCCGCCGGCGCGCCTGCTGGTAGAAACACCGCTCGTAGTGCGGGCAACGCCGGCCCATGCAGTTGCCCTGTTCGCTTCGGACCTTCTCCCAGACGGCCGGCGCCGGCTGCACCGACAGGTCCGACAACGACCCGTCCCGCGTGTGGTACGCCCAGTCTTCGATCCGCCACAACTCCTCGCGGGCGGCGCGAGAATCGAACAGCAGTTCCTGCCGCTGGCCGGCCCGGGCCAGGC
>CAZBFW010000580.1:0-1147 GCA_964491135.1 uncultured Phycisphaeraceae bacterium
CGCCGCGATGAAAAGAACTGCCAGTGCGAGTCGCATCTTGTTCCTCCTCCTTGGGCTCGTGCCAAGTCCACGAAAAAACGGGCAGAACATGCCCGTCTCTCTCCCAAGGGGGGTCACCGCGACCCGCCCATATCCCATGCTGATCTTATACCTCATCCGGCCACCGGATATCAAGTGGGTCCAATAAGAAAATCAGAAACCCGGGTGATCGACGTAGCTGGAATCGATCATGAACTTTGGAGAAATAAAATCCATTGAGGCTGTAATACCCGGCCACCAGCCGATGGGGTTCACACGGGCGGACCAGCGGTGGGCTCGTCATTCACTCTGCGGTCGCGTCGGCTCCCGTGCCGCCCGCGTCGCCGGGATGGCAGGGGGCGGCCGACGGGCGGGCGGCGCGGCGGGCGGGGCAGGTGGGATCGCACGGATCCTCGGCCCGGATGCCGGCGCCGCAGCCGGCCTGTCTGCATCGCTCGCGGCACTCGCGGATTTCGGTTGCGCAAAGCCCGAAGAGTTTCTTCTGCTGGTCGGGCGTCAGGTGCTTTCGCACCGCGATGAGGTACTCCGAAACCCGCCGCTCCAGCTCGTTGTGGGCGTTGATGCTCGCGTCCACGGCCTCGCGAATCTGTTCGTCGGAGGCATTGATGGTCTCAAAAAGCTCAGCCAGTCTCTCACGGGCCGCGTCCAGCTTCTTTCGCAGAGCGGTCACGTCCTCCGTGAACGCCGGATCCTGCGCGTGAATGATCGCGGCCGTCTCTGCATCGACTCCCAGCCGTCGCGCCAGCGGCGGCAGGGACGCGCCCGTCGAGGGCTTCGGCGTCGTTCCGACGGTGGTCAAAAACGCACCGGTGAAGACCAGGGCAGCCACGGCCATCAGGCTCAATCCGGCTTTGGTAATCATGATGCGCTACCGTCCTTCCTCGTCGGAACTCTGCTCAAACTGCAAGGCAATCCCGGTGGCCGAATCGGTGGCCACGAAAGCGACCGCCAGTGCATGCAGGACATCATGGTTCGAGTTGTCGGTCACCGCGATTTCGTGATGGGTTGCCCGCGATCCAGACACGAGTCGCCCTGCGCCGACACCCAGCCCCGTAGCGATGACAACGGAGGCGGCCACCCGCGTGAGCGCCGGCCAGCCCCAGTGGTG
>CAZBFW010000580.1:1157-3331 GCA_964491135.1 uncultured Phycisphaeraceae bacterium
AGTTCAGACGTGTGCTCTTCCGATCTATGCCGGGGAGCCGCTGCTTCGGCCTCAACCGCGGCCAGGACACGACCGGCCAGATCGATCTCAGGCGTGTCGGGCTGCCAGGCATCCAGGGCGGCCCAGGTTTCGCGCAGGGCGGCGACCGTTTCGGCGCAGGTCGGGCAGCCGGCCAGGTGGGCTTCGATGCGCATGGTGTCATCGGTGCCGGCCTCGCCGGAAACGTATCGGACCAGGTCTGGACCGGATGGGCATTGCATGAGCCGCTCCCTCACTACATGTAACGAATCGGGCGGCGTTGTCCTGCGGCCGATAACTCCTACGGGCCAAGGTCTCTAAGTTTCTGTCGTAGCGTCGCATAGGCACGAACCAGGAGCGACTCGACCGCCGATTCGGTCCATCCGGTGGTGCCGGCGATTTCGCGCATCGACAGGCCGGAGTATTTGTGTAGCAGAACCGCGACACGCTGGCGTTCGGGAAGGCCGTCGAGAGCTGCGCGAATGACGGCCGCCCGGTCGGCGTGGTCTGCGGCTGACTCGGCGGTGTTCTGCTGGTGGTCGGGCTGGTCCTGGTTCTCTGCCAGCAGCGCCCGGCGTTTCTTGCGGGCGTCCAGGCAGAGGTTCACGACGATTCGGTGGAGCCAGGTTGTGAACCGGGCGCTGGGCACGTAGTCCGCGGCGGAGCGCCAGACTCGCAGGAACGCTTCCTGGGCGATGTCTTCGGCCAGCGTATGGTCCCTGAGGGTCCGGACGGCGAGGTCCAGGACGCGGCGTTGATGGCGGCGGACGAGCTCGCCCAGGGCCGCGCGGTCGCCGTCGCGCAGCCGGGTCATCAGCGACGCGTCGTCCGGCACGTGCGGATTTTGCGGTTCGGAATCGGGCATGGATGCACGGTCCGCCTGAACCGGGGAAGCATACTCCACCGTCGCGTCGGTCCACAAGCCGACGACCGGGGCGACGGCCCGATCGCGTTCATCCCTATCGCGTTTCCGGGCGGATGAAGTCCTGATCAGGCAGGCCGAGTCGCCATTTCAATTGCTTGATTCCACAAAAACAGGTGGGTACCACGAAGAGCGTGATCACCTCGACCGCCATCCCCCCGAAGAGGGGCAGGGCCATGGGCACCATGACGTCACTGCCGCGGCCGGTGGACAGGAGAACGGGCACCAGGGCGACCAGCGTGGTGAACGTGGTCATGAGGCAGGGTCGAATGCGGCGCAGGCCGGCTTCCACCACCCGTTCTTCGATCTCCGCGTACTGATGGATCTTCTTTCGCCCGAAGGTCTGGTTCAGGTACGTGCCAAGCACGATGCCGTCGTCCACGGCGATGCCGAAAAGAGCGATGAATCCCACCCAGACGGCCACGGTGAGGTACATGGCGTCGCCGGGGAACGGGCGATCCATGACCCCCCAGACGTAGAGCTGGTCCTGGATGGCCGGCCAGTACTCGAGCAGGATGAAGCCGCCCGCGAACGACACGGGAATCGCAAGGAAGATAACGGCGGTCAGCGGGAATCGGTGAAACTGAAGGTAGATCAGCACGAAATTGATCACCAGCACCAAGGGTACGAGGAAGGCGAGGCGATCTTTGGCCTGCTGATTTCGCTCGTAGCTGCCCGCCCACTTGAACGTGTAGCCCTCGGGCCGTTTCAGCGTGCCGTCGGTTTCCGCCTTGGCGAGGATGGCCCGTCCGCGGCTGACGAGCGTGGATTCGTCCACCCCGACATTGTTCATCGTCACGTAGCTGACGTAACGGGCACCCTCGCGCCGGACGCTCATCGGGCCGACCACGTTGCGGATTTCCGCGACCTGGGTGATGGGAATCTGGGCCCCGCCGGGCGTGGGCACCAGGATCCGCTCCAGATCCGGCAGTTCGTCGCGGAGCTCGCGCGCGTAGCGAATGCGCACCGGGTAGCGGTCCAGACCTTCGTACGTGGTGGTCAGGTTGCGGCCGCCGATGGCGACCTCGATCACGTCCTGCACGTCGCCGATGTTCACGCCGTAGCGCGCGACGGCCTCGCGGTCGATGTGAAACTCCAGGTAAGGTTTGCCGGCGACGCGGACGGCGTTGATCGCTTCGGCGCCGTCAAGCTGTTCGCGCAAGAGCTTCGCGATGCGGACGGCCGGTTCCTCACAGCGGCTGAGGGTGTCGGCATAGTGCTTGAGGCCGAGCGT
>CAZBFW010000581.1:0-3323 GCA_964491135.1 uncultured Phycisphaeraceae bacterium
GAGATGGAATCTCGTGACTGGAGTTCAGACGTGTGCTCTTCCGATCTGACGGCACGTCGAGCACGTTCGGGGCGCCGAACGTTTACGCTGAGGGCACGGCGGTGCAGGACTTCAGTGTGCTGCGGGAGAGTTTTGAGGCGTGCGAGACGGCGGAGGATTGCCCGGACGGGGACCCGTGCACGGTGGATACCTGCGACGCGTTCCACGGATGCCTTCATGCCGTCTCGCCGAACGGCACATCGTGCGAAGACGGCTTCTTCTGCAGTGGGGCGGAGACCTGCCAGGGGGGTGTCTGCGTTGCCGGCATCACTCCGTGCATCGATCTGGCGCATTGTGATGAAGTGAACGACGTCTGTCTGCCGTGCTTCGACGATGAGGATTGTTACGACGGCAACCCGTGCACGCCGGACTTGTGCCAGGATGAGCAATGCGTGCGTGAGGTTTTCGCGGACGGAACACCCTGCTCCGACGGAGATGCATGCACGGAAGCCCAAACCTGCCAGAGCGGCGTTTGCGTGCGTGGTTTGCCGGTGAATTGCGACGACGACAATCCGTGTACGCATGACACGTGCGAGCCCTCCACAGGCTGCGTGAATACCGCCGTCGAGGACGGCATCCCCTGTGACAGCGGCGACTTCTGCGATGGCCAGGATGTCTGCCAGTCCGGGATCTGCGTCGGCGGACTTCCACCCTGCACCAGCACGTGCGAGCAATGCAACGAATCGACGAACACCTGTGACTGGTGCCGGTTCGATCTGGACGGGTCGGAGTGGATCGCCGGCGGTGACTTCGGCATCTTCTCCGGTTGCTTTGGCGCGTGCTATCCGCCCGGCGACCCGTGCCTTGCCGGCAATTTCGATGAGGACATGGACGGTTGTGTGGGCGGTGGGGACTTCGGTCTCTTCAGCGGATGTTTCGCCCGGACTTGCGAGCAGTGCCCGACGTGTTTCGGCCCCCCCTCCGCGGGAAAAAACCTGGCCGAGCCCGACGACGGAAGTCGCGCCCGCCTCGCCCTGATCGTCGTGGGTGCATCCTCGCCCGCGGACGTCCTGACGAGACTGCCGGCCTCCAGGTCGGGGTTCGCGGTGGGCGACGTCGTCTGGCTGGAGTTGTGGGCCCAGGGCGGACGACCGGCGGATGGAAAAGAGGAGGGGTTGGCGGCCGTCTACGCAGATCTGACCTTTGACCACACGCGACTGGCTCTGGGGAGGATTGTCCCGAGCGGGCAGTTCCCGCTGTTCGCCGGCGGCACGACCGGCGCGGCGGACGGTCTGGTCGAGGCGTTGGGCGGCTGCGCGCCGCTGGGCGAGGCCGCGCTGGGGACGGGGGGTTCCTGGGTGCGCGTCGCCGGTCTGCAACTCAAGGCAACGTCTCCCGGGCGGGCCTTCCTCCGCTGCGATCCGGCAGACTTACCCTTCGGCGTGGCCGTCATAAACCGCTTTGGTGACCTGCAGGAATGGCAAGTGGAGTACGGGGCCGCGATTGTGCCGATCCGGCGGGCGCTTCTCACCGTGCCTGGTCCAGGCGAGCCGGTCGCTCTTGAGCCCGCGGGCTGACCGCGCGGCATGGGGCGATGTCCGTAGCCGGACTCTCCCATCGCTTCTGCCTGCCTGCCGTGGTACGCCGCGAGTTTTCTGGCCAGTCTCCGCGATCTTGTCCTCGTCCTTCCGCCGCCGGTACCCCCGTGCTGCATGCGCTGCCGATACAGAACCACCTATTATACAGACTTTTCCCCATGCATCCCAATCCCTACAAACCATGCAAACGACAAACCCGTTCTGGTCGGCAGCGACCCACCGGCTCACTGATTGCCGCCAATTGTCCGATATTCCATTCTGACTCCTTGAACGGCTGGACCGTTCGCGTCCCCCGGGTAAGCTAGCCAGCGTCCAGCCATGAATCGTATGATGAGGGCATACACGCGACCTGGGGAAAGGGGATAACCTGAGTTCATTCGTGTAGAGGTAGTCCCATGTCCGATTGGTCACGAGTCCACGCGCGCATTCTCTCCCTGGCCGGCGTCCTGGTGATGCTTGCGGCCGCCGCCGGATGTCACGCCTCCTCCGACACCCCGGGCGGCGGCGGAAACGGCAGGGAAGTGACGGGAGGGGATGCGGCTGTCGCACCTGTGTATGTCGCAGATTACAGCGAGTACCGCGTTGCTGCATCGCCGGTCGCCCCCGGCACGTCGGGCGAGTGGAGCTTCACGATTGACACGGGCGACGAGACGCTTCCCCCCGAACTGCGTATCGTCTGGGATTTCGGCGATGGGAATGCGGTCGAGGGCATACAGCAGGTATTCGTGTTTCAGTCTTCCGGTACACACGTGGTCGTCGTGACGGCGTACGAGGCAGACGGTACAGTCGCATTCGAACTCATGCTGGAGGTGGAGGTCTATCTGCCCGCCGATGCGGAAATCATCGCGCTGGCCGGTGAGGACCGGATGGTAACCGAAGGCGAGCTTGTCTGTCTGGCGGGCGGGGCGGAGCCGTCGAGCGATTCCCAGACGTACCACTGGACGCAGACCGAGGGCCCGACCGTGACTCTGCAGTCCACGGATGTGCCGGGGCGTGTGTGTTTTGAAGCTCCCCAGGTCGACGAAACGGCACGCTTGCGGTTCGAGCTGAGGGTCCAGGATGGGGAGGTGTCGGCAACGGACTCCGTTTCCGTTGTCGTCAGAAACAGCGCGGAACTGTCCGCCATCTTGAAGGCGGACGCCGGGGAAGATCAGTTCGTGACGTCGGGTGACACAGTTCTTCTGGACGGAAGCGGAAGCAGTGGTGCGGCCAACAAACCTCTCGACTTCCAATGGACTCAGCTTGAAGGGCCGGCGGTACCTCTGGCCAGCGTCACGCCATCCGTCACGACGTTTGTGGCGCCCGCCGTGACCGGAGCGGCTCAGGCGCTCCGCTTCCGGCTGACGGTCAGGCAGGGCGATGCGAGCGCGTTTGACGAGGTGGTCGTCACCGTCAGTCCCGCGAACGCCGGCGGGGGCGGGGGCGGCGTGGGTTGCCTTGAACACGCGGACTGCGACGACGGATCGTACTGCAATGGTGTAGAGCAATGCGTGGGCGGCGCCTGCCAGTCGGGAGTCGTTCCCTGTGCCGGCCAGCAATGCGACGAGGTCGCGGATGCCTGTGTCGACTGCCTCGGCGACGCGGACTGCGATGACGGAGAGTTCTGCAACGGGCCCGAGGTGTGCGTCGCAGGCACGTGCCAATCGGGCGGCGACCCTTTCCTGCCGGCTGTGGCGGCAGGGCACGTGCTGCAGAAGATCGGAAGAGCGTCGTGTAGGGAAAGAGTGTAGGATAGGGTGGTTGTGG
>CAZBFW010000582.1:0-3322 GCA_964491135.1 uncultured Phycisphaeraceae bacterium
GCACCCGCATGAACTGTCTTCGTCCCGCTGCGCGGATCTGACGATCGGTCAGCGCATCGCCCATCAGGCCCCGCACCGTCTGGACGAAGCGGCGGCGCCGCCTGAAGTTGACCACCCATTCCAGAGTGCCGAAGAATCGGCCAAAGCGGTACAGGCCGGGCAGAGTCAGGCACCGGGCCATCAGGTACAACACCAGTCGCAGCGATGCGAAACAGAAACGCTCCCAGGCGGATACGGGAGCCGTTTCCGGCACGGACGGGGACGAGGTCATGGAAACGGTTTCGCTGGTCATGGCTCCGGTCTGTGGTGGAAATCCGTCGGACACAGGCGCGGACGCCGCGAGACGGCACGCCTCCGGCCGCGCGTCAGGAAGCGACATCCCGCCGGGTGTCACCCGGTGCCGGGGGCCGAACGCATCCTCTGCAACAGGCGTCACCGCCGCGCCAGTCGGTGTCGCTCCTCGCGAGACACAGTGTAACGGATACTCAGGCACAGCAAAAGGAGCCAGACCAACACGGCGCCGGCCGAGGCCGTGGACCAGCCCAGGGCACGCACGGAGCCGGTCAGCAGCCCGTGGAACAGCAGGGCCAAAGCCGCCAGCAGCGCCACGGCCGGCCCCACGCACCAGACGATCGTGACCGGCGGCGCGGGCAGCGCCCGGCGGCCGCGCGCGTCCGACGCACAGACCAGGCAGTAGTGGTTCCCGTCGTTCCCCCGGTACAGCCGGTCCAGGTCACCGCAGCCGTGACAGCGGCCCAGCGGGTGATCTTGCCCGTGCCGGGCAAACGCATCGCAAAGCGCGCGATACGCGGTTGCCACGCGGGCATACTGGAATCGGGCGAACGCATCGTCGGCATTGCGGTCCGGATGGTGCACGAAGAGCAGTCTGCGAGCTCGCCCCCGCACCATCTCAAAGGTGGCATCCGGTTTGAGCCCGAGCACCTGGAAATGCTCGTCAAAGTCGGCGGGGATCATGGTCGCTTTCCATCTTGCATCACCAGCCATCCACCGGCGCGATCCGGCTCACGCGGGACGACGAGTCTCACGCGCCGCGCACCGTCTGGCGTCCAGCCCGCCTCATCGCACCGGCTCATTCCGAACACCCGTCACGTATGACCACCACAAGAACGCATCCGCAGGCCCCTCCGGAGGTTCCAGCCAGGTGAACTCCACGCGAAAGTCCGTGTCGTGTGTCGGACGATCCAGCGGCGTGCCGGCGGGACTCCACCCAAGGATAGCTCCCGGGTTGGGCCGATGCCAGTCGCAGCCGCAGGGCACCCCCTCCCACTCGGCGAGAATGGCATAATCGTCCTTTACGACGAGTCGGCAGCGCCCGAACGAGGGTGCCGGCTCGCCGGCCGAGACGCGGTACTCCAGCGAGAAGGCGCCCGGCTCTTCGGCGTCCGGGTGAACGTCCGCGGGAATCTCAAGCACCAGGATCCGTACCCGATCCGGCTCCGGCGGCACGGGCCCCACGGGAACCATGGAAACGCTGGAGATTCTTCGAGCCGCGGGCGGCCGAACCTTCACGTAGGCCACGGTGGCCGCGGTCGCCAACGCCACAAGCCCCCAGATGATCGTCCGGACCGATGTCGCGCCCCTGCGGACAGTCGTGTCTGCCTTCATGTGCGTCCCTTTTTCTCGTGAACGGTGCGTCGCAGCCCAATGCGGGATCATCCTACCCGCACGGCGGGTACGGGAAAAGGACGGGCGGGCAAAACCAGCTCATCGGCGAAAGAAGCTTGTCAACGGGTGCCGGGGATGACAGAATCGGAGCCTGCGGCACAGCGGTCGCGCCGCCGTCTTGTCGAAAGGAGTCGAAGATGCTGCCTCTGCGAATTGCCGTCATTCTTTCCGTCGGGTTCGTTCTCACCGGATGCAAGAAACCCGATCAGCCGCCCATCGAGCCCAATTACAACCGTCCTCTGCCACCGGGCGAGCTGGCCCTGCGCAAGCTGACGGACCCGGCCGACTACCCCGATTTCTCCGCGGGGTTCCGTAACCGTGCCCGCCTGGAGCAGGCCATTCGACACAGTCTGGATTACCTGGCGGCCCCGTCCAGCCAGAGGTACTTCCCGTACGGGGACGTGTCACACCCGCGGGCCGTGCGGTCATTGGAGCGGTTCCTCGAGGTGCTTCAGGAAGCCGGGACCCCGGAAGACCTGGATCGGCTGATCTGCCGGGATTTTGAGGTCTACCAGTCGGTCGGTTACGACGACATGGGGACGGTGTTCTTCACCGGGTACTTCACTCCCATCTTCCAGGGACGCAAGAAGGCCGACGCGCGATTCCGGTATCCGCTGTACGCGTATCCGCCCGACCTGGCCAAGGACGCCGAGGGGCGCATCCTCGGGCGAAAGCTGCCCGACGGCTCCTATCAGCCGTACGCCACGCGGCGTCAGATCGAGGAACAAGGCCTGCTCAAAGGACGCGAGATCGCGTGGCTGTCCGACCCGTTTGAGGCGTACGTGGTCACCGTGCAGGGCTCCGCGCGGTTGCGTCTGGAGGACGGCACGCTCTGGGAGCTGGGCTATGCCGGCAACAACGGCCACGAATACACACCCGTGGGATACCGGCTGATCGACGACGGCTACATCAACGAGAACGACCTGTCACTGCAGACGATGATCGATTTCTTCCGCAGCCATCCGGACCTGATCAACCACTATTGCTGGCAGAACGACCGGTACGTGTTCTTCAAGGAGACACAGGGCGGGCCGTTCGGCAGCATCGGCGTGCCGGTGACTCACTGGCGCAGCATTGCGACCGACAAGGAGATCTTCCCGCGGGCCGGCCTGGCCTTCCTGGTGACGCAGTTGCCGTTGGAAGGCGGCGGGCGGATCAGCATCCAGCCGTACAGCGCGTTCGCGTGCGACCAGGACACGGGCGGCGCAATCCGAGCGGCCGGCCGCTGCGACGTCTACATGGGCATCGGAGCCAAGGCCGCCCAGTTCGCCGGCCGGGCCCGATCGGAAGGGAAGCTGTACTACATCTTCATCAAACCCGAATTGTTGTAGGCGCCGCGGTCGACGGCAGACGAGTTACCAGTCCGGCGCAGGTTGATTCAGAACCTGCGCCGGACTATTATTGCGGTTAGGTTCCAGCCAGCGCATCTCCCCACGGATGAACACAGGACGAATCCCGTGCGAACACACTTCACTGTGACGACGAAGGCCCCGCACGCAGGGCGTCCGCTGTTGCGCCAAGTCTCCATCGGCGTGGTCCTTGTGGTGGTTCTCGGACGGCCCTGCGGCTCGCTCGCACGCGGCGCGACGTACTTCGTGGGCCCGGGGCAGCCGTATTCCACCATCGGGTCGGTCCC
>CAZBFW010000583.1:0-1228 GCA_964491135.1 uncultured Phycisphaeraceae bacterium
ACTGGAGTTCAGACGTGTGCTCTTCCGATCTCGCCGAAGAACTGCTTGATGATCCGGGAAATGTCGGCCGAGGGTGCCAGAACGGGCTCAATCCGGCTGCCCGTGATCATGCGAAGCTCGTCAAACGCGTACAGGTCAAACGCATTGGCGGTGGCCACACGAATGGTGCCGTTCACCTTGTCGATCGGCACGAGGTGGTAGCGGTGGACGATCTTCGACGGAATGGTCTTGAGCAGCGCCTTGTCAATGATGGACTCGTTCAGGTCCACCACGGGAATGTGCAACTGCTCCCCGATGACCTCCAGCACCTCCCGCTCCGTGACGAACCCCATGTCGACCAGGACCTTCTCGATCCGATCGGCCGGGTTCTTTCGGGCGGCCAGGGCGGAATCCAACTGCTCCTGCGTGATGAGCTTGCGCTTGACGAGTGTCGGGCCGATTCCCACGGTTCTCGCTTCCTGACGGCCGCTGCCCCAGGGGGCCGCGGCAAGATCACTCGGTGCGGGGGACCGGACCTCGACCGATCCCTATCCGTATCAACGGCTCGAAGTGCGGGCGCAGTACACCCGCTACCCGCTTATACCCTGGTTTGCGCACATGGATGCTTCTCCGACAGGGTTTTTGACAACCTGCTGTCGACGCGAATGTTACGGCGGGTCTCCGTTCGTCAGTCGGTGGGCAGGTCGGCCAGGGCCTTGTTACTCCCCACCAGAATCAGCACGTCGCCCGGCTCGATCCGGCTATCGGCACTCGGGACGCAGACCACCTCGCCATGCGCGGATTTCGAGCCTCCGGGGCCGCGCTGGATCGCCACCAGATTCACGCCGAACTTCGCGCGTAAGCCGAGTTCAAAAGGGGATTTACCGTGAAATGCAGCCGGCGCCACGGTATGGATCAGGCTGTGTCCTTCGCCCAGTTCCACGTATTGCCGCAGGTTCGGAAGCATCAGCCGGTGGGCCCAGCGGGCGGCCGCCTCCGACTCCGGATTGATGATCGCATCCGCCCCGATCTTCTCCAGGATGCGGGACTGCACCGCCGTCTCGGCCCGGGCATAGATGCAGGGCACGCCCAACTCCTTCAGCAGGGCCACGGTCAGCGCCGAGGACTCAAAATCCTCGCCGATCGCCACGATGGCCGCGTCCACCTTCTGCATCCCCTGGGCCCGCAGGGCTTCCTCACTGGTGCTGTCGAGACGGACGGCCAGGGTCACCTCGTCGCGGAGCTCCTC
>CAZBFW010000583.1:1328-3317 GCA_964491135.1 uncultured Phycisphaeraceae bacterium
CCCGCGAACATCGCCAGCATGATGATGATCCGCCCCCCGTATGTCAATCGCGGCGTCAGGCCCGTGGACAGCCCGACAGTGCCACATGCCGACACCGATTCAAACAGAATTTCCTGCGTGGACTCGGCCCGCTCGGTCACGCAGAGGGCGAGGACGACCGTTGCGACCACCAGGCCCATCATGACCACCACCACGCCCGCCCGGCGCACCGCCTGCTCGGGAAGCCGCCGCCCCAGGATCTCCACGTGCTGCCGCCCGCGCAGCGTGCTGTAGACGGCCAGAAGCAGCACGGCGGCGGCCACGGTCTTGACGCCGCCCGCGGCCGACGCCGGCGAACCGCCCACGAACATCAACAGACACAGCAGAAAATGGCTTGCCGTGGACATCGAATTCACGTCCACCGCCGCGGAGTTGAACCCGGCCGTGCGAGCGGTGACCGACTGGAACAGCGCGGCCAGTGCCCGATCCGCAACGCCCATGTCCGCCATGACGGCCGTGGTCTGGCGCGCCACGGGCGCGGCCGGCTTCTGGCTGGGCCGCCGCCAGTCGCGCGTTTCCAGCAGAAACAGGCACAGGGCCGGAACAACGATGAGGAACGCGGATGAGCCCAGCGCGATGCGTGAGTGCAGGCTGAAGCGGGAAGGTCGCCGGCGCGCCCGCGCCCGCGGAATGCCCACCGGCGCATCGGCATCCGGCGTCGGCCGCCGCAGCCGCGCCGCCACCCAGGCGGTCAGATCGTGCAGCACGGGGAACCCCAGCCCGCCCAGAACAATCAACGGCATGATGCCGGCGTACACGCCCCACGCCCCGCGATACGGAACCAGGCTCTGCCCATCCAGCCCGAAACCGGCATTGCAGAATGCACTGATCGCATGGAACACGCTGTAAAAGATGCGCTCGCTGGGCGGCCCCACGGACGCCGGCCACATGGGGTACAGCAGCGCCGCCCCGATCGCCTCGCAGACAAACGTGAGCATCACCACAAACCACACCATCCGCGAGACCCGCCCGAGCACCTGGTGACTCATCGCATCCTGCAGAATCAGCGAGTCACGCAGGGAAAGCCGCCGGCCCGCCATCATCCCGAACAGGCTGCCGAACACCATGATGCCCAGCCCGCCGAGCTGAATCAGCACCAGAATCACGATCTGCCCGAACCGACTGAAATCACGGCCGGTGTCGTAGACCACCAGCCCCGTCACGCACGTGGCGCTGGTGGCCGTGAAGAAGCAGTTCACCACCCGCTTGGCCAGGTAATGCCCCTCTTCGTGCCGGTGCTCCACGCTCATGGCCCGAGGCAGATTCAGCAGGCATCCCCCGATCAGAATGGCCGCCACAAAGGATGTGACCATGACCCGGGCCGGCCGCAACCGCGCACGCGGGTCGCTCAGGCGACGTCCCGCCGCGTCGACCCCCAGACGCGAGACGTCCAGCACCCCAACGACCAGAACGTAGGCCACCAGGGCCTTGAGCACCGAAACGTGGCCCTCGGCGAACCCCGTCAGCAGCAGCACAACGCCCAAGACGATCACCGCCGCATCAAGCCAGGTCCGTTTCAGAAACAACCCGACCCGGCCGGCCGTCACGAGGCTGACGGCGTAATGGGCGACGAACAGCAGGACGGCCAGCGTCTGCAGGGTCAGGGGCAGGACGAACTCAACGACGCGCGGAAGTTGACCGTCGTGGAACCCGTACTCCAGGACAAGCGAGAACAGGGCGGCAAACGCCGATACACGCGCGGCGAGGGACAGCACCCGCTTCGGGCGGACGGGTTGGTCTGACACGGCGGAATCCGGCATACGTCCAATCCACGACGGTCTGCGAACCGTCAGGCCACGTCGATCAGCGGCATGACCTCCGCAAACCGGGCTCGCAGCATCTCGCGCAGCACGCGATGGTCCGGGTCGCCCAGGCGCGGATCGCGCGTCACGATCGCCGCCGCATCGTCCCGGGCAGCCTGCAACAGGTCCAGGTCCGACAGCAAATCCG
>CAZBFW010000584.1:0-3311 GCA_964491135.1 uncultured Phycisphaeraceae bacterium
GGCCGCTTCCAGGGCGTTGAGGTCTTCCGGGTTGAAAATGGCCGGCAGGGCGGCTCGATTCACGGTGCCGTTTTCCTTCATGGCATCGGCCGTGACGTTGGCCGTGTCCGGCACCTGCTTCACGCACACAATCGAATGATAACCCAAGGTATTTCTCCCACTCGCTGCACGACAACGGATGGATCGCGAGAGTACCTAAAACGTAGCGGCCCGGTGGCGCGCCGTCAACCCGCTTGATCGCGCTGCGCGTGCCGGATAGAGTGTCCGCGCAACGGCGGTGGCCGGTACGCCGCTGCCCGCGATGGAGCGTCCGGGCCGTCTGCCGCGAAGGCCGAAGCATCCCGACCTCGGAGGACCCGTCATGCAAACCCTTCACGGGACAGTACTTCAGCCGCGTTCCGCCACGGAGTGCATGGTTCGTGAGAATGTCTGGGTGCGGATCGACGATCGTGGCCGCATTCACGACGTCGCACCGGCCGGTGCCGCGATCACCGACGCGGTGGGCGATTCATGCTGTTGGATTCTCCCCGGATTCATCGATGCCCACTGCCACGTGCCGCAGTGGGACCGCCGCGGGATTGACGGCCTGACTCTTTTCGACTGGCACGAGAAGGTCGTCTATCCCGCTGAGGCGCGGTTTGAGAATCCGGACTTCGCCGAGAGCATGGCCGAGGCCTTCACCTCCGGCGTCATTGCGCTCGGAACGACCATGATCGCGGCCTTCGGCAGCCCGTTCCCGAGATCGGTGGATCGCGTGTTCTCCGTCTTTGCCCGCCGCGGGCTGCGGGCCGTGTTCGGCATGATCCTCAACGACGTGAACTGCCCGGCCCCCTTGTGTCAGCAGACAAACGCCGCCCTGGACCAGTCACGTGAGCTGGGCGCGAAGTGGCACGGCGCCGAGAACGGCCGGCTGAGCTACGCGTTCTCGCCCCGGATGCCCGTCTGCTGCAGTGAGTCCATGATGCGCGGCGCGGCCGCTCTGGCCCAGATGCTCGGCTGCCACGTGCAGACCCACGTGGCAGAGTCGCCTGCCGAGGTCCTGGCCGTCCGCGAGACTTTCCCGGACCGCCTCGATGACGTGGACGTGCTGGCTGAGATGGGTTTGCTGACCGGCCGCACGCTGCTCGGGCACGGGGTCTTTCTGTCCCGCGCCCAGCGCAAGCAGGTCGCGGAGTCGGGTGCGGCCGTTGTCCACTGCCCGACGGCCAACCTTTTCCTGGAAAGCGGTCTGATGGATTACGTCGCCCACCGCTCGGCCGGCATTCGCATGGCGTTGGGCAGCGGTGTGGCCGGCGGGCCGAACCCGTTCATGCCGCAGGTGGCGGTGGACTGCCTGCAGATGGCCAAGGGGATGAAGGTCCACGCGATGCCGCGGCGGACGTACGACGTGCCCACGCCGGCCGAGGCCTGGTGGCTGCTCACTCGCGGCGCGGCGACCGCTCTCCGTATGGACGACCGGATCGGCTCCGTCGAGCCCGGGCTGGAGGCGGACCTTCTGGTCGTTCGCCCGGAGCCCTGGCTTGCGGAGCTGCCGCCCGACCAGCGCATCTCCGCGCTGCTCTACACCCTGCGCCCGAACCAGATCGAACACGTCTTTATCGCCGGCCGCCGCGTCGGCCCGTGACCCATGCGGCCCCCCTGTCTTGCCAGGCAGGGGCACAGGAGGGCAGGAAGGCCCGCGGGACAACTCCTCACCCTGGGACCGAGATGGGAATCTCGGTCAAGCGGACTCGGTCAAGCGGAGTCTTCATCCTGGGACCGAGATGGGAATCTCGGTCAAGCTGGCCGGGATCGATGCAGCGGCCCTATGGCCTTCAGCCCACAGCCTGTGGCCCAAGGCCTCCTACACCAGCCGCCGGCGGTAGCCGATCAGAACCACCAGGCCGCCGACGGTCGTCCAGGCCAGGGTGGCGGGCTCGGGCAGGGCCCGGACCTCGACCACCAGGTCGTTGTAGTCCAGGTCTGACGAACACTTGGGAAGGTCTTCCCAGAACAGCAGCCAGACCGTCTCACTCGTGTCCAGCCCCGTCACGCGATACGTCACCATGTGGTCCAGGCCGTCGTGGTTCCACGTCCGATCGGAGTGCCACGTGTTCGAGCCGTCCTGTTTGCGTCGGACCCAGCGCCACGTGTCGCCCGTCAGGTCCACCGACGCGGAGCCGGTGACGTTCATGCCGTAGCCTTGAACATCGAAGAGTGATTCAAAACCGTCGCCCCGATCAAACCCGAACCTCTGTGAGTGACTGGCATAGCGGGCCTCGGCCGTGGCGGAGATCACGCCGCCCGCCCAGATCGCATCGGCCGCCGTGCCGCGAGCGCCGTCCACCGCGCTCAGCACGCCCATGGGCGTGAGAAAGTCATCCTGTCGCAGCACCTGGATGCCCGCCGCGCCGTCGCTGCCCACGAAGTCGTCTCCCACCGCGGTGAAGACGCCCGAGTACAGCGACTCGAGAATCGCCTTATGTCCCGCCTCACCGGACGCCGGTCCGAAAACCGGAATCGTCGCCGCACCGGCGGTACCGACACCCAATGCCAATCCACACAGAATCACGGTCCCAATACGGTTCATCGTCTCTCTCCCCTCACCTAGGTCAGGCCTCATCGCCCCGTGCAGGCTGCACGCGGCCTGAGGTTCCTGACGGTACTCTTCGTTCGTTTGGCGAATGGCTGGAGATGTTGGGGTTCGGCGTGTCCTCCCGCTCCAGTTACTCGAATCGTAGGCGGGGTTTTCCGGGAGTCCAGAGGGCTCAGAGATTCACGAACGGTCTCAGGCGTCCGAGGTAAACGTCCGGTACGTCACGCACGCAGTGTCCCGCCGAAACGAGATTATCCGCCCTACACCCCCCGGACGCCCGAATTTGCCTTGCCCGTCCCCTATCTGCGCGGGTAAAAGCGTGTCTGGGCTTATGGGGCCTCCCGCGTTTCCCGTTCAGACCGCGGGCCATAGCGAACGTTTCAGAGGGAATTGCCATGAACCGAGGAATTGCCGTGTTGGCCTTCGCGGTAGCGGCTGCGTGCCCGTCGTCCGCGATGGGGCAGGCGACCGGCCTGCCCGCCGGTCTGACCGCTCACGTTCAGCCGGTGGCCGGTGGCTTCATCGACTGGGCCGAGGGCGCCATCCTGGCCGAGGGCAAGGGGATCGCTGAAACCCGCGACGAACAAGGCCAGCTCATGGCCCAGCGGGCGGCCACCGTGGATGCGTCGCGGAACGCCCTGGCCATTGCGCTGGGCGTGCCACTCGATGGCAAGGTCCTGGTCGGTGGTGCGGGCGACGCACACGTGAAGATCCAGGGCGTGATCCGCGGACACCA
>CAZBFW010000585.1:0-3310 GCA_964491135.1 uncultured Phycisphaeraceae bacterium
CCGGCCAGGGCCACGACGCCGAACAGGCTGAACATGGTGATCTGGTAGCCCATGACCCAGTGCCCGATCGCGGCCCCGATGAATCCCATCGGAATCGTGGTCATGATGATCAGCGGCTGCCAGTACGAGCGAAGCATCCCGCCCAGGATGGCATATATGCCGACCAATGCGAGCAGGAACCCGATGACGAGACTATGGATTGACTCCCACATCAGGGCGTGCTGGCCCTCAGGGGAGGACCGGACGCCGAACTCCTGCTCCAGCTGCGTCAAGAAGCCCGCCTGCAGCGTCCGGATGATCTCCTCCGCGTTGGTGATCTGCGTATCCACGTTGGCCAGCACGCGGGTCCGCCGCTCGCCGAACTGGTGCGAAATGAGGGCGTAGCTGCGCGTGATGCGGATGTCGGCCACCTCGCGGAAGGGGACTTCCTCACCGGTGGGCGTACGGACCCGCATCCGTTCGATGTCGTTGATGTTGGCCCGTTCGTCATCCGGGTACCGCACCCGCACCGTCACTTCGTCGCGGCCGCGCTGGATACGCAGGGCTTCGCCGCCGTAGAAGCCCGCCCGCACCTGCCGGGCCAGGTCTTCGATCGTCAGCCCCAGGGACCGGGCGGCCGGCTTCAGCTGGATGCGCAGCTCGCGCTTGCCCCGGTTCAAGGTGTCGTCGATGTCGTAGACGCCGTCAAACTGCCGCAGGCGATCCTTCAACGCGTCGGCGGCGGCGTCCAACCGCTCCAGGTCATCGCCGAACAAGCGGATCTCCACCGGCTTTTCCTGCGGTCCCTCCGTCACCTGGTCCAGTGTGACCACGGCCCCCGGGATGTCTCCGATGTGCCGCCGCCAGCGGTCGACGATCCGACCGCAGTCCAGGCGCCGCTGCTCGGCCGGCATGAGTTCGATCGACACCTCGCCCAGGTGGCTGCCGTACTCCGCCACGTAGCCCTGCTGCACGCCCAGCATGGAGAACGTGTTCCGCACCAGGTCGCCCGACCCGCCGTGCCGCAGAGCGGAGTCTTCGTTGAGCCGGGCCGCCGCCTGCTCCACCTGCTGGAGTGCGGCGAGTGTCGTTTCGGCCGGGGTGCCTTCGGGGAAACGGACCCGGGCCCGCAGCATGTTGCCGTCGATCTCCGGCAGCAGAATGAGAGGTGCACGCCCGCCGGCGATCAGTCCGATGAGCACGATCATCGCTGCGAATGACAGACACGCGGTGACCCCACGGTTGTCCAGCGCGGCATGGAACACGGGCCGGTAGATGCGACGGATGAACCATTCCTGCCCGCGATCCACCGCGCCCCGCACGCGGCCGTGCCACGATCGGGGGCTTGGCGCCTCACCGGCATGCACGAGGTGCGAGGGCAGCACGACAAACGCCTCCGCCAGGGAGGCGGCCAGGGCCACGATCACCACCACCGGCAGAATTGCGATCAGCTTGCCCATCACACCGGAGACGTACATCAGGGGGGAAAACGCAATCATGGTGGTCGCCGCGGAGGCCAGCACGGGCAACGCCACGTCGTCCGTCCCGTCACGCGCCGCGGTTTTGGCCGGTTCGCCCCGCATCCGCCGAACATCCACCCGTTCGGCAATGACGATCGCGTCGTCCACGATCATGCCCGAAACGGTGATCAGCCCCAGCAGGCTGATCATGTTGAGCGTCTCGCCCATGAGGTACATGGCCAGAAACGCGCCGCCGAAGGAGACGGGCACGCCCAGGGCCACGAACAGCGAGATTCGCATGTTCAGGAACAGCGTCAGCGTGACGAAGATCAGGAGGATGCCGCTCAGGCCGTTCTTGACCAGCATGGAGATGCGGTCGTCCACCTGCTGCGACGCATCGGCCCAGACGGCCAGCTCGATGGACTCTGACAAAGCGCCCTGCTTTGCGGTCACGTATTCACGGACGAGTCGGGCCAGTTCCGTGGCGTCCTGGGTCTCGGTTTTGAACACGCTGATCATGGCCGCCCGGCTGCCGTTGAACCGACCCAGGCGCGTGCTCTCCTCAAAGCCGTCGCGCACCTTGGCCACCTGGTGCAGCCGCACCACCGTGCCGTCGGGCCGGGCGATCAGGACCAGGTCCTCGAAGTCCCGTGCCGTGTACCGCTGGCCGATCGTCCGCAGCGTGATCTCCTCATCACGCGTGCGGAGCGTCCCCGCCGGCAGGTCGCCCGTGTTGCGGACGACTTCCGCCATCACGTGCTCGAACGTCAGCCCGTATTGCCGGAGGGCCTCCTCGGAGATCTCGATGATGATCTCGTGGTTCCGCACGCCCCACAGGTTCACCAGGGTGATTCGGCGGTCGGACAGCAGTTCGTCGCGCACCCCGCGGGCCACGTGGTCCAGCGTCTGCTCCGACACGTCCCCATACACGGCGACGTTGATGACCTGCGTCCGGTAGACCTGCTCCCGGATGACGGGCTTCTCCGCCTCCTTGGGCAGCGACGTGATCTGCTCGACCCGGTCCTTGATCTCCAGCATGACCGGGGTCGGGTCGTCAATGTCATCCAACAGCTCGATCCAGAGCCGCCCCAGGTTTTCCGTGGCGAACGACTGGTAGGACTTGATGCCGTCGATTCCCTGGATCGCCTGCTCGATTCGAGTATTGACGGCCCGCTCGACGTCCTCCGGACCCGCGCCCGGGTAGACGACGTCAACCAGCACTCGATTCAAGGTGAATTCCGGGTAGGTCTCACGGACCATCCGGCCGGCGGCCACAAAACCGCCGACCAGCATGCAGACCGTCAGTAGATTGGCGAAGACGGCGTTGTTCACGCCGCTGGTGATCAGGCCGCGGAGAGCCCGCATTTAACGTACCCCGGCCAAGCCCCCTCCGGAGGCGAGCAGGGCAGACTGCTTCCCGGATCCGGCCGAAAGCGCAGCGGGTGACGCAGGGTCGTTCGCGCCTTGCCGCCGCAGCCGCATGCCCTCCGTCGCCCACGGCAACTGCGACACCACGATCTGCTCGCCCGGCTGCAGCTCGCACGCGGGAAGGCCGGCCGTCGCTGCCGCGATCCCGCTGTCGGCCTGCGCATACGAGACCAGAACGCGGTTGTCCACCGTGCGCAGCGCCGGCACCACGCGGCGTGCCAGAATGCCTTCCCCCGGTGACGACGGATCCGACGGCTGGAACACCCATACGAACTTCGTGTCCGATCCGTCCGCGGAATCCTGCACCGCGGAACGCGGCACCACGATGGCCTTCTCCAGGGGCGTGGCCGGAATCTCCACCCGGCAGAACATGCCCAGCGACAGGGCCGGGCGGATCTCAGATCGGAAGAGCGTCGTGTAGGGAAAGAGTGTAGGATAGGGTG
>CAZBFW010000586.1:0-3307 GCA_964491135.1 uncultured Phycisphaeraceae bacterium
TTGTGAACGTCAACGTGAGGTTGTCCAGGTCGTTGTCCGAGGCGAAGAGCTCCGTAAAGAAGTCCGGAATCTCCGGCGTGGTGAAGCTGTAGCACTCGCCGCCATTGTCGTCCGACGCCGAGTTGCCCGCTTCGTCCGTCGCCTCCACCGCAAAGAAGTACGTCGTGTTGTCCTGCAGACCCGTCACGGACACGGTGGCCGGGTTCGCCAAGCCGCTCCCGCCTGCCGAGCCGGTCAGGCCGGCGCAGGAAAGGCCGTACAGCACGGTCCCTCGTACAGCCTCATCCGCCGCGATGGACACTGTGGCGCTCCGCGGCTCGACTCCCGTCACCTGCACCCCGGAAATCACCGGCGCCGTGCAGTCCACGGTGGCCGACGCATTCACCGGGACGTTCGTGCCGCCCTGCCCGTCGTCCGCATCAATGTAGGTGGCCCAGACCACGTCACCGTCGGCCACCAGCAGCACGCCGGCGGCATCCGTCGTGCTCAACTCGATCATGCCTTCAAACGTTGCGGAATTGGAGCTCGTCTCCGTGAGCAGCAGACTCTCCACTCCGTCTTCGGAATCCGAATTGACAGCCACGGACACCGTTTCCACGGCGTTGTCGTCAAGGTTCAGGCCACAATCGGAGACCCGTACGGTCATGGTGTCTGCACAGGCGTAGCGGCCGCGGTCCAACTGAACCGTACCGGTGTCGGAGCAGGTGCCGGGCAGGGCCAATGACGGATCACCCATCAGGTTGTACATCTCGAAATACCGGCGCGTCGTGGAGCTGCTGCCGAAGTGGGCCAGATAGCGCATCTTGGTCTCATTGAAGATCGGACCGATTTCGCTCGCCACGTCATCCTCGGCATCAAAGATCGCGTCAAAAAGCCTTCTCTCGAGGATGTCGTCTTCCGTCCAGTAGCTGTTCACGGAAGAGCCCCAGGCCGTCACCGCGCCCTTGTTCGGAGCGAGCACCCACGTCTCCATGAAGCACTCGTCCACGGTGTACGTGCCCGTGAGGCAGGAGAAGCTGCAGATCATGGCGTACATGTTCGCGTTCGTCAGGCCGTTGACGTCACTCTGGGAGAACGGCGGTCCATCGCCCCAGGAGTAGGTCCCGCCGTGCCCGCTGTAAACGCCGTAGAACCGACCCGCGTTGAACGAATTCCGCACATCCTGCGTCGTTGCGTCGTAGGTCACCGTGTACAGCTTGTCGCAGATGTACTCGTTGGGCGCCAAGTGCGTGTTGATGACGTAGTTGTGCGTGCCTTCACTGATCTGGTAGTTGTCCGTGGACGCCATGAAGACCGCGCGCTTGAGGTAATCCGGGTCGGCCAACGGCCCGTTCTCGTAGTAGAGCGTCTTGGTCACCATCGTCTGCAGCTCGGTTGTGTTATCGACCGGAAACCGCCCGATGGCAATGTCCGGGTAATAGTCGGACGCGCCGTCCATGCAGCCGTACTGGATGTCCGTGGCGGGTGACCCTTCACCCTGGCCCACCCAGTGCGGAATCGTCTCCGTGTCACCCACGAGCAGAACGTAATCCGGCGCCGTCAGAGGATCGGCCCACAGGCTCTGGATGTACGCCTTGATCGTGGTGTTGGCCGTCCCTGGTGCCACCGCGTAGGTCGACACGGTGAATCCCTGGGCCGCCTTGGCGGCCGCGAAGCCCGCAATCCCCGCCTCGAAGTTCGTGCCCGTCACGATCAGGTAGTTGCCGCTGCCTCGCGTCGCGGGCAGCACCTCTGGGTTCAGTACCACCCGATGGAGTCCGAGCGGACTGTGCTCCACGGCCGCCCGGCCCCCTCCGGCAAAATCCAGTTTCACGCCCAGTTGCGGCCACCAGGTGAGAGTTCCCCGGGCCGGGTTGTACGTCACGGGTCGCACCTCCAGCAGACAGAGGCGCTGCCCCCGGACGACGCCCAGTTCGGCCACTTCCGCCCGGATGGGCAGAAGGTCGGCATCCTGGGTGTATGCGCCCTCGTTCACCACAAACGGAGCCGCATCGAGCGCGCCGGGAACCTTCTCCACCGGCGGCTGCCCAGGCTTGATCCGTGCTGGGAACCCCTCCGCGGCCAGATTCAGCACCGCGGGCACTCCAGCTTGCACGCTGGCCGTCACGCTGGCGCCGTGGGGGGCCACGAAAAGCCGGCGCAGCACCGGCAGGTTCGGCTCACCAACGTCGCCCGCAAACGCCGCATCCGGCCAGGTGATCTCGACAAACTCGCCCTGGCCTGCCTTGGTCGGGCGCACGGTCAGGCCATCCCATTGGATCTCCAGCGACAAGGTCTTGAAATCAGAAGCCGTCACGGTCAGGACCGGTGCCGCCTCGCGAGCCAGGGGCGCAACGGCCAGCCCCCCCGCCGGCGTCAGAGACACCCACGAGGGCTCTGCCGCGATCCCAACCGGGCTCAACACCACTACAGCCAGACAAGCCACCCAGCACTGCCGGCTCACATTTCGCCACGAACGCATTCCATGTCCTCCTCTGTGCGAGACCGTCCGCGAGCGCTGCGCACGCCGGCCGTTCCGAGACAGTTGTTCACCGCGAGCGCCCCGAATCCGCACCGGCGGGCGGAGCACCATTGCACCCGCGGTCCATCTACTGCGTCATCGCCTCCTGGAACACGGCGAAGTCCGCCACGTCCACGTCGGCGTCCAGGTCAAAGTCGAAACCTTCGCAGCCGATCTCCACCGGACCGGCGTCCGGACCCGTCAGGCAGTCCGGCATCTGCGCAAAGTCCACCAGGTCCACATCCCCATCGCCGTCGTGATCACCGAACGCCGGCGACTCGACCCCCCAGATCTCCACGTCATCAATGTTCCACCCGGGGTACGTCGTATAGCCGTCCGTCGGGCCCATGCCCCAACGCACGAACACCGTCGCTGAGCCGTCGGCGACCCCGGAAACATCAAACGTCACTTGGGTCCACGCCAGATCCGCAATCAGCACACCCTCCGTCTGGTTCGACCACACCGGCGTCCACGTCTGACCGTCCGCCGACACCTCCACCGTCGCCGAATCGAATACCTCCACGCCCAGCCAGCGCCAGAACCGCAACTCGGCCTGGCTGACCCGCGTACAGTCAATGGCCGTCGTGGTCAGACACCGCAAAGGCAGGCTGATGGCGTAGTCGCCATAGAGGTTGTACCCGTACACGTACTGACCCGTGTGGGCGGCCTGCGGGTCCTTGTTGTGCGTTCCGCCGCCCTTCGGAGTCCCGAACGCCCACTGACCCTCAACCGACCAGCCCGGATTCACATCCAGCGGCCACGTGTACACGGGGCCCGGCGGCGCGGCGTTGATCATGATTGACACCG
>CAZBFW010000587.1:0-3299 GCA_964491135.1 uncultured Phycisphaeraceae bacterium
GAATGAAGGGCACCCGCATCGTGCTGTCATACACGTAGTAGCGATGCGTCAGTTCGTCGTGCTGGCCGAGCCCCTCACCATGATCTCCCACCACCGCCACCACCGTCCGGCCATCCAGCTTCAGCCGCCGCAGTTCATCCAACACGCGACCGATCTGCTCGTCCATGAAGGCCACTTCGCCAAGATAGGGGTGCTGGTATTGTTCGTTGAAGCGATCGGGCGGCCGCCACGGCTGGTGCGGGTCGAAGAAGTGCAGCCAGAGGAAGAACCGCCCGTCGGCATGCTCGTTCAGCCAGGCAATCGCCCGGTCTGCCACGTCATCCGCCGGCACGCTCTGGTGCCCCGTCAGCCGGTCCATCTGCTCGCGATGGGTTTCGTCCGGCTTCGCGCTTTGATACGTGTCAAACCCCTGATTCAAACCCCAGATGCCGTCCAGCACGAACGCCGCCACCTCGGCCCCCGTGACGAAGCCCCGCCCCTTGAGCCATTCGGCCAGGGTCGTGATCCCTTCGTCCGGCACGTACCGTCCGTTGTTCCGCACGCCGTGAACGAAGGGATACGTGCCGGCCAGAATGCTCGTGTGTGCCGGCAGCGTGATGGGCGCAACCGTCGTACATTGCGCAAAACGCGCGCCCTCCCGAGCCAGCCGATCCAGGTTGGGCGTCTTCACGAGCTTGTGTCCGTAGCACGCCAACACGTCCGCCCGCGTCGTATCCAATGTGATCAGCAGGACGTTGTGCCGGGAAACGTCCACAGGTCCTGACGGATCGCTCCGCTCCTCCCGGCAGCCCACACCGGTCGCCAGGACGCCCGCCACCACTCCTATCACCCATACTCGCAGTTGTCTGCTCATGATCGCCGTTCCATGGTTTCAGAGCTTCGTGCTGCAGACCGACAGACTCTTCTCAATGAACAGCAGGCTCACTGCTCTGCAGACGCCCGGGCAAGCGTCGTCCGCTCTCCACTGGTTCTTTCGGGCCGCGAGACCCGGGGCCGGCTTCAGCCGGGGGAGAAGCCAGCTTCTCTCATTCCCTCTCCCCATTCTCTCTTGCAGCCGGCTTCAGCCGGCTTCGCAAGCATCTGTACCACCCGCCTGGAAAGCCGGCTGAAGCCGGCTGCTGAATACAAAAAAGGGAACAAGGAAGTTTTGGATGGTCCGCCCACCCCCACCTGAAGGTGGGGGCACTGGCCGGTCGGCTGAAGCCGACCACACGGTTCCGGACGAATGACGACCTGACCGCCAACGGTCGGCTGAAGCCGACCACACGGTTCCGGCCCGAGGACCCCCAAATACCAGCGGTTGGCCGAAGCCGACCCACTTTTCGCCCGTCTCCACAGATGCCGAAGGCAACCCACCTAACTGGCACATTAGATGGCAGACTCGTCGTTGTGCAAGCAAACGCAAGGAGAAACCGAGGGACTGGTCGAGCAAGGCCCGGAAGAAGCCAAGAGCGGCTGGAATCCCGGCGCGCCGGTACGGCCCCACCTCCACCGGCCCCCGACCCCTGCGCCCCTTCCCCTCGGTCCCTGGATCCCTCGATCCCCGGGTCCCTTCATCCCTCGATCCCTGGGTCCCTTGATCCCTAACAAAAGAGCGAGGCCGGCCCAATAGGACCGGCCCCGCCGTTACCTACCTGGTTGTGATTCTGGAAGAGGCGTCAGCCTCTTCAGCCCGTCGACTAGCGACGGCGGATCAGGGCCAGACCACCGAGGGCCAGCAGCGCCAGGGAAGCCGGCTCCGGAATCTGGTTGATCGTGAAGGACGCAGTGGTGAAATCAGTGCCAGCGTAGAACAACGAGCCTTCAGCGTACGAGATCGCCGCAAGGCCACTCAGGTTGTCGACCGTCACCACGGTCACGAAGCCAGGAGCGGCACAGTGGATAATCACTGACGCCAGAAGCACTTCGCTCGCCATGACGTCCGGATAGGCATAGGTGCCGAACTGGAAGTCGTTCAACTGACCTCCCGGAATCGGCGTGCCGACGAAGGAGGCGCCGTACATTTCGGGGCCCATTACGGCTTCCTCGAACGTGAAGTCTTCAACCAACGGCGGGTTCGTGTTCAGACCGAGGACTGCGTCGTACAGACCATTGGTCAGGCCAACCGCCCAGATCTGAATTTCCGCGAAGTCCGACGGCCGAAGGGTGACTCCGCCGACATCCGGCGTGCCACTGGTGGGCCCCAGCCGGAGTTCGATGCCCGCACCGAACGCAGTGGTGGCCATGCCCAGAACCAGAACCATTGCCAACAGCTTCTTCATAGTGTACTCCTCCTCTTTCTTTCCTCTGCGGCCCTTCGCCCTCCGTCATGCATCCCACGGGGCTTTGGCTGGGCCTTGGAACCATGAAACTCTGTGAACTACGGAAACCTCTGTTTCAAGCCGGCCCGGGTGCCGGGTCCGCCCCGGCACCCGACCGGCAAGTCAACTCACAATGTCACGGGCACGCTGGCAGCGTGAGGTTGTCCAAGTCCGTCGCCGAGAAACTCAGCACGCACTGGGTCACGTCCGTCGCGTTGATGCGCCCGCCCTGAATGCCCTGAATCCAGATGTCGTTCGCAACCGCCTGGGCCGCCGTCGGGGTCGTGGTGATGTTGTTCACGATCTGCGTGCGGTCCGTCGAGTTAACCCTCTTCCACTGGTTCAGAACGCCACTGGTCGTCACGTTTCCGAACGACGCGGCGAAGTAGAGCGTGTTCTGAGTGGGGTCGACTGGATTGCCACCACTCGTCACGCCCGGACCCACTTTCACCACGTAGCAGTCACCCGGCGAGTTGTTCAACTGGCCGTTCGGGATCTGCAGATCGGCAAACGTCAGCGTCACGATCTGGCCGGTGCCGTCCAATGTGGCGGTAGCCGGATTGCCCGGCGTACTGTTCAAACCGCACACGGTGAAGTTCGCGGGAATGACGGTCGCCAAGTCCAGGGCCTGGTCAAACGTCAGGGCCAGTTCGGTCACCGAGCCCTGGCGAGGCTCAGCGATGTGGCGGTTGCTCGCCTGAAGCGCCTGCGGGATGATGATCCCCAGCTTGCCCAGGCTTCCGTGCGTCTTCTTGCTCTCACCCTGCGTGAGCTTCGCCTGGACCGGAACGCCAATCGTCAGCGTGTAGGTCGGCGAGCCGGGCAGCATGTTGGCCGCCGAAACGGTGTACGGCGGAGCCGACGGCTGGGAGGCCGGGTCGATCAGGTTCGCAAACCCGTTCGAAATCTGGAACGTGTAGGGCCCAGGCGCAGCCAGCGCCGACGTGTCCAGCACGATCGTGGCAACGGTGACCTCAGTGAGGCCCACGCCCGCCACAA
>CAZBFW010000588.1:0-1752 GCA_964491135.1 uncultured Phycisphaeraceae bacterium
AGCGAACCGGCCGGTCCGCCGGAGGATTGCTCCTGCCGCGATCGTCCGCAACACGCGTGGTTTGCCGGACCCCGGTCGGAACGGTACCATGGGTTCCGTCGCACCGGGAAAGATAACGGAGGCCGCCCGATGGTCAACCGACCCACCTATGACTGGCAGAACGCCCACGACTACATCGAGCTTTTGCTGCCGGCCTCCGTGCGACAACTGCAACCCGAGGACAAGCTGCCTCCGGATGTGCCCGCCGGACCTTCGATCGGACCGGACGTGGCCCAGCTTGTGGCGGTCCTGATCCTGGCCCAGCGCCCCCGGCGCGTGCTGGAGATCGGAACGTCCGCCGGGTACTCCGCCCTGGTCATGGGCAAGGCCCTGGCGAAGGTGGGCGGACGTCTTGTCACGATTGAGATCGAGCCCCGCCTCGCGGAGGCCGCCCGCCGGAACCTGGAGGAGGCCGGTCTCGCCGACGTGGTGGAGGTGGTCGTCGATGACGCCAATCGGGTCCTCGAAGACCTTTCCGGCCCGTTCGGTCTGATCCTCCAGGACGGCGGCAAGGACGACTACCTCCGGATGCTGCCGCGACTGGTGGAGCTGCTCGAGCCGCACGGCATGTTGATCACGGACGACGTTCTTTTCCCCGTCATGGATTTGCCGCCCGATGCCCGGCGCTACCAGTACGCCCTGAGCCTCTACAACGACGCCCTGCAGGCCCGGCCGGAACTGCAGACCGTGTGGCTCCCCATCGGCGACGGGATCGCACTCAGCGCCCGCGTGCCCGAAGCACAGAAGTGAGCGGCCGCGGGCCCGTTCGATCCACTGCCGGTTGCAGTCGGGCTCCCCGATCGGATATGCTGCTTTCACGTGTGTTTCCGCGCATGCGATGGCCGCGTCGGCCGCGCAGCACGCGCGAAACGCCTTCAGGAGGAGGAAAGGAACCCATGATCACACCACGGAAGGTCCATGCTCACCCCGGCACCGTTCTTCTCACACTGTGCCTAACCGGACTGCTGCACGCGAACGCGACGCATGCCCAGCAGGCACTCGTCATCGACCACACCTGTACGGACGTCTCCCGGATTCCCGACTGCTGGATCGAGGCCGCCAAGGCCCAGTGGCGTATCACGTACGGCCACACGTCACACGGCAGCCAGATCGTCTCGGGCGTGAATTTCCTGAATCCCGACAACGGGGCGACCGGCAGTTCCTGCCCCTCGTGTAACGGCTATTCCTGCGGAGGCTGTCTGTACGACTTCTGTGATGACTACTACTTCTACCGGTACGGAACCGGTAATGACCCCGCCCCTCCCGACACCCTGTCCTTCTGGGATCGGCGATTCCAGGGGGCCAGCGACCTGGGGGACCCCGACCGGACCTCCTGGGAAGTCGCCACCCGCACCATGCTGGATGATCCGAGGTTCAGCAATCGCAATCTCGTCATCTGGTCCTGGTGCGGACAGGCCGACACCACGCCGGAGAACATGCAGATCTACCTCGACCTGATGAGCGGCCTTGAAATCGATTATCCGGGCGTGATGTTCGTCTACATGACAGGTCATCTGGAGGGTACCGGACTTGCGGGGAATCTCCACCTGAGGAACGAACAGATCCGCGCATATTGCAGAGAGTATGACAAGGTGCTGTATGACTTTGCAGACATCGAGACATACGACCCGGATGGAAACTCATATGCGGGCCGGCACCCCACCGATGGCTGCAATTATGATTACAACAACGACGGTGTCACGAGTGAGTCCG
>CAZBFW010000588.1:1762-3296 GCA_964491135.1 uncultured Phycisphaeraceae bacterium
CGTGATTTTCGTGTACATGACGGGGCACCTCAACGGCACCGGCGTGAACGGCAACCTCAACCAGAGGAACAACCAGATCCGTGCCCATGTCCTCAACACGGGAGGCGTCCTCTTCGACTTCGCGGACATCGAGAGCTACGACCCAAGCGGCAACGCCTTCCTTCACCTCAACGCGACCGACTCCTGCAATTACTACAGCGGCGGCACACGCAACTGGGCCGACGAGTGGTGCGCCGCAAACCCCGAGAGCGAAATGTGCGTGGACTGCGGTACCACGTGTGCCCACTCCCGCTGCCTCAACTGCAGCCTGAAGGGCCGGGCCTTCTGGTGGATGCTGGCCCGCCTGTCCGGCTGGGACGGCACGGCCCGGGCCGACTTTGACCGAGACTGCACGATCGACCTGGACGACTTCGTGGCCTTCGCCGATTGTGCTGCCGGGCCCGGCCTGACGCCGACACCCTCGGGCACGGATGAGGCGACCTGCCGCGCGGTGTTTGACCTGGACGACGATCTCGATGTGGACCTCGACGATTTCGCGTCGTTCCAGGCCCGCTTTGGCGGCGTCTGACGGCGCGTCTCTCGCTCCCCTGCGCAGGTACGGCACGGCCCTCCGACCCCCGGGAAGGGGATCGGAAGGCCGTGAATGCTGCGCAAACCGCGGGCCGGCGCCCGATCAGCAATCGTAGTAGAGGAAGAACTCGTACGGGTGAGGCCGCGTTCGCAGCGGGATAATCTCATTCTCGCGTTTGTACTTCGTCCAGGCGGAGATCAACCCTTCGGAGAACACGCCGCCCTTGAGCAGGAATGCGCAGTCCGCTTCCAGGGCGCGCAGGGCTTCGGACAATCGGCTCGGCGTCGACGGCACGCTCTTGAGGTCTTCCCGCGTCATCTCGTAGATGTTCCGGTCCAGCGGCCTGCCCGGGTCGATCCGGTTCTGGATGCCGTCGATGGCCGCCATCAGCATCGCGCTCCAGGCAAGATACCCGTTGCACGTCGAGTCCGGGCAGCGGAATTCAAGACGCTTGGCCCTGGGATTGTCCGAGTACATCGGGATGCGAATGGCCGCCGACCGATTCCGCGACGAGTAGGCGAGGTTCACCGGTGCCTCAAACCCGGGCACCAGCCTGCGAAACGAATTCGTGGTCGGGTTCGTGAAGGCGATGATGGCGGGTGCATGCTTCAGGATCCCGCCGATGGCGTACAAGGCCAGCTCGGACAATCCCGCGTAGCCGTTGCCCGCAAAGAGTGGTTCATCCCCGTTCCACAGGGAGAAGTGCGAGTGCATCCCGCTGCCGTTGTCCTCGAAGATCGGCTTGGCCATGAAGGTGACCGTCTTGCCGGCCCGCATGGCTACGTTCTTGATGATGTACTTGAACCACAGAAACTGGTCCCCCATCTTCGTCAGCGAGGCGTAGCGCATGTCGATCTCGCACTGCCCGCCGGTCGCAACCTCGTGATGATGGGCCTCCACCCGGATCCCGACCCGCTTCATCTCGTACACCATCTTGGTCCGCAGGTCGCCGTACGTGTCCGT
>CAZBFW010000589.1:0-3290 GCA_964491135.1 uncultured Phycisphaeraceae bacterium
ACCCTATCCTACACTCTTTCCCTACACGACGCTCTTCCGATCTGACGGCGTGGACCCGGCCGGCTACGATCCGGACGCGATCATCCAGGCCGTGCGCGAGGCGGGCGTCGTGGGGCAGGGCGGTGCGACGTTCCCGACGCATTTCAAGCTGCGCCGCAACCCGAAGACGCCGATCGACACCGTCATCCTCAACGGCTGCGAGTGCGAGCCGTACCTCACCGCCGACCATCGGCTGATGGTCGAGGCGCCGGAGCCCATCGTCATCGGGCTGCAACTGGCGGTCCGTGCCTGCGGTGCGGAGCGGGGCATCATCGCGATTGAGGAGAACAAGCCCGACGCCATCGAGGCGATGCGCAAGGTCATTGCCGGGCGGCCCGGGCTGGAAGTGGTCGTGTGTGCCACCCAGTACCCGATGGGCGGCGAGCGGCAGCTCATCGCGGCCGTTCTGGGCCGGGAGGTGCCATCGGCGCCCCAGGGGCTTCCGCTGCACGTGCGCGTTGTCGTGGTGAACGTGGCCACGGCCCACAGCATTGCCCGCGGCGTGGTGAAGGGCAAACCCTTCACGCACCGCGTGGTGAGCGTCACGGGCGGCGGCGCGGTGGAGCCGGGCAACTGGCTGGTGCCGGTGGGCACGATGTTCTCCGAGTTGATCGCGGCCTGTGGCGGCGTGAAGCCGGACGTCGTGAAAGTGCTGGCCGGCGGGCCGATGATGGGCCCGACCGTGCCGCATCTGGACGTGCCGGTGACCAAGGGTGTGGGCGGCATTACGATCATGACGGAGGCCGAGACGGCGCACTGGCAGGAGTCCCCGTGCATGCGCTGCGGTCGGTGCGTGAACAACTGCCCGCTGTATCTGGCCACGACGAAAATCGCGCACGCGGTGATGCACCGCGACTACGAGCTTGCGGAGAAATATCACATGAGCGCCTGCTGCGAATGCGGGTGCTGCTCGTACGTTTGTCCGGCCGGCATTCCGCTGGCCCAGTACATCCGGGCCGGCAAGAACCAGGTCCGGGTGATCGCCGCCCAGAAGAAGGTGCAGGACAAGAAGGCCGGCTGACGCGACCCAAACCTGCCGAGTGCCGTATCCATGAGCGAAGCGCAAAGCGTGTCTCCATCCAAAGCCGAGCCCGCCGCTGCAAAAGAGCGGGGTTTCCTGGTAAGTTCGGCCCCGCACCTGGCGGACAGGGCCACGACGCAACGGCTGATGTTCCACGTCGTGTTGGCGATGCTGCCGATGCTGGTGGTCGCGATATGGCTCTTCGGGCTGTCGGCCGTGAAGCTGACGCTCGTAACGACGGCCGGCTGCCTGGCGGCGGAAGCCGTGGCGAACCGGATGCGCGGCCGCAGTCAGTCATCCCTGGCGGACGGCTCGGCGATTGTCACCGGCATGATCCTGGCCTTTTCGTTACCGCCTGCCCTGGCGGCCTACCAGGCGTTCATCGGCGGGGTGGTGGCGATTGCCCTGGCCAAGGCGGTGTTCGGCGGCCTGGGCAAGAACCTCTTCAACCCGGCCATGGTGGGCCGGGCGTTCCTGATGATCTGCTTTCCGGCGGCCATGACGCTCTGGTCTGAGCCGCACACGATGTATCGGGTGGGGGATTCCTCGATTGACGGGGTGACCATGGCGACGCCGCTGGCCGCCGTGGCGGATCCGGCGGTCGCGGACCCGTCCGTGGCGGACCTGTTCATTGGTCGGGTATCGGGCTGCGTGGGTGAGACGAGCGCTTTGGCAGCACTCGTCGGAGGGTTGTACCTCATCGTGCGTCGCGTGGCGGACTGGCGGCAGCCGTTGGCGATGCTGGGAGTCGCTGCGATCTACGCGGGGGTTGCCCATGCGGTGTCGCCGGGCCACTACGCGAACATCGAGGTGCATCTGACCAGCGGGGCGTTGATGTTCGGTGCGTTTTTCATCGCCACGGATTACGTGGGAGCCCCGTTGACGCCGAGCGGGAGGTTGATTTTCGGCGCCGGCGCCGGCGCGATTGTGATGACCATCCGCCTGTTCGGGGCGTATCCCGAGGGCGTGATGTTTTCGATCCTCATCATGAATTCGCTGACTCCGCTGATCGAGCGGTGGACGATTCCAAAGCCCTTCGGGGGTACGTTGGCGGCCTGACGCCGGATGGAGAGGACCCGTGAGGAAGTTTATTCGAGAGTCATGGCTTCTGGTGACTCTGGGCGTGGTGTTCACCGCGCTGCTGGCGGGCACGCAGCTTTCGATGTCGGCCCAGATCAAGGAGAACCAGGGCAAGGCTTTGAGCGAGGCCATCGCCGAGGTGGTGCCGGACCTGGCGTCCACGGAATCGCTGGGCGCCGTCGCGGGGTATGACGTATTCAAGTGTCTCGCGGCGGACGGCAGTCTGGCGGGTTGGGCGGTGCAGGCCGGCGGCACGGGTTTTGTCGACAAGATCGTCCTGGTGTTCGGCCTCAATGCGGCGGCGGACCGCATCACCGGCCTCAAAGTGATCGAGAACGTGGAGACGCCGGGCCTGGGCAATAAGATTGAAGGGCCGTGGGCCGACCAGTACAAGGGCAAGGACGCGTCCCGCACGCTCACGGTGGAGAAGCGGCCTCCGGTGCCGGACCGAAATGAGATTCAGGCGATCACCGGCGCCACATGGTCGAGCCGATACGTTACGGACATCGTCAACCTTGCGCTGGAGAAAGTCCGACCCGAACTGGCCAAGCACCGCTGATGCGGTGTCGGCGGTCAAAGGAGTTCGCAGAGTATGGCGGAAGGCAGTCCATCGAACCTCAGGCAGTTCACCGACGGCATTCTGTCGGACAACCCCGTTCTGGTGCAGTTGCTGGGCATGTGCCCGACGCTGGCCGTGACGAACTCGGTGGAGAACGCCCTGGTGATGGGTGCGGCGGTTACGTTCGTGGTGGTCATGTCGAACCTCATCACCAGCCTGGTGCGGAAGCTCATTCAGCCGCACGTGCGTATCCTGATCTTCACGCTCACGATTGCCACGTTTGTGACCATTGCAGACCTCGCGTTGAAGGCACACATGTACCCGGTCAGCAAGAAGCTGGGTCCGTTTGTGCCGCTGATTATCGTGAACTGCATCATCATCTGCCGGGCGGAGGTGGTGGCCATCAAGGCCGGCGTGGGGCGGTCTCTGGCGGACGCCCTGGGGATCGGGATCGGGTTTACGGGTGCGCTGTGCGTTCTGGGCGTGGTTCGCGAGCTGCTGGGCTCGGGCAAGCTGCTGAATCACGCAGAGTTGCCCGCGGGAGATCGGAAGAGCGTCGTGTAGGGAAAGAGTGTAGGATATGGTGGGGTT
>CAZBFW010000590.1:0-3286 GCA_964491135.1 uncultured Phycisphaeraceae bacterium
TCCGGGGGGCGGGAACAACAAGAGAAGGCTGGGAGAAAGTGCTAGCGTCCGGGATGCGGGGCGCCTGTACAATGAGACGGTCGCCATTGGCACGGGAGTTCAACACGCAAAGGGGTCACTGTCATGTCGCGAATCCGGTACGTTGCTGTCGTTCTGGCTGCCACCACAATGGGCTTGGTTTCTGCCGTTTGGGCGGAGGACGCCGCGCCCGCCGAGGAGCCGCTGAACGTCTTTGAGGGGCGCGTGGTGGACACCTCGGCAAGCCCCGTGGCAGAGGCCGCCGTCTACGTTTTCCACGCGGAGCACTCCTGGGTCTGGTACGGCGGGCCGAAGGACGTGTACGTGCACGCTCCTTCGGAAAAGACCTGGTTCTTCTTTCCAAAGCGCAACGGGCTCCGCTCGTTCACGGGTACGACGGACCAGAATGGCCGTTTCATCGCGTACGGACTTGCACCCGGCGCGTATCATGTTCTGGCCGTTCATCCGAAGCGCGGCGTGACGGTGTCACCACGGCTGACCCAGCCCAACCCCGGCAATGCGGCCGCCATCACCCTGGAGCCGCCGACGTTCCTGAAGGGTCAGATCAAGGGCCTCGCCTTGGCGAAGCAGTCGGAGGCCATGTTGTATGGCCGGCTTTGGCAGCACTATGAGGATCGAGTCTCCGTCGACGGGCTGATGGATACGTTCCACATGCAGCCGTCGCTGGAGGTCAGCACGAACGGAACGTTCGAAGTGGGCCCGTTGCCTTCGGGAGGCCGTTTCACGCTGAATCTGGCTCGCTACGTCTCCAGCCGGACCTTCGCAGCCGACCTTATCGAGAAGACCATTACCCTGGAAAAGGGAAAGACGACAGAACTCGTTCTGGACCTGACCCGGGGCGAAAAGGTCGTCGGTCAGGTCATCGGGCCGGAGGGCAAGCCGCTGGATTGGGTCGCGGTGAGCCTTCGGCCACCGGAGGACATGGCGGATCCTCCGTGGTCCACGCTGGGCGACCTGACGGACAAGGATGGGCGGTTTACGCTTGTCGGCCTGACGCCCGGCACGTACCACCTGACGGCGAATCGGTGGTTACCTCGATCGGGGCCTGGCTGAGGCCCGGGCCCGCTGGAGGTCTCCCTGGAGCGGGAGATCCGGATCCCGGTCGGTGATCCGCAAGCCCTGACGCTCAAGATCGACAAGTACCTCTGTATCCGCATCGGCGATGCGGCCCCGGATTTCACAGGCACTACACTGGATGGCAAGTCTTTTAAGTTCAGTGAGTTGAAAGGAAAAGTGGTCCTCCTGGATTTCTGGGCCACCTGGTGCTCGCCCTGCCTGGCCGAAGTGCCCAACATCAAGAAGGCCGTGGAACGGTTCGGCAAGGACGGTCGGTTTGCCGTGGTTGGCATCAGTCTGGACATGAGCGAGCCGCCGGCCAAGGCGATGGTCGAGAGGTTCGGCATGAACTGGCCGCACCTGGTGCTCGGGCCGGCCGAGGAGAACCCGGTGGCCAAGCTGTACGGCGTATCCGGCATCCCGGCCATGTTCCTGATCGACGCGGAGGGCAAGGTGGTGGCGCGCGACCTGCGCGGCGAAGCGCTTCAGACGGAGTTGGCCAGGCGGCTGGAACCGGCCGCAGCGGGGCAAACGGCAGCGTTGAAGTAGACGTTTGGCGTTGAAGGTTGCCAACGCGCGCTCCGCCGACCCGGTGGGTGCAACTACTCATTGCGCGAGTTCGTCCGTGCCTCGCCAAGGCACGATTCCACGTAATTCGCCGGTATGACGGCAAAAGACTGAGCTAATATCCAGTGGGGGAAGGCGCCTTCGACACGTCTGCCGGTTCGGGCTCGGCGGGTTGACTCCACGGCCCGGCCGGCGCGGGATTGTCGCGAGGGCTGCCCCATGTCACGCAAACGCCGCATCCTGGTCGCTGCGCTCTTCGTCCTGGTGATTGTGCCGGCCGCGTGGGTCTTGCGAAACGCGTACGTCACATCGACCTGGAGCACGCTTGCCGGTCGCGTGCTTGATTCCCGGGGCAGGCCGGTTGCCGGTGTTGGGGTCCATGTGGTCGACACGAGTCAGGGCTTCCTCTTCTACGGCGGGCCCGACAGTGTCGACTGCATGGCGTGTTCCGACGACTCGTCGTGGTACTGGCCCGTGAGGAATCCTTACCGATGTGGCATGACCACTACGGACCGGAAGGGGCGCTTCGTTCTGCGCGGGCTGAAGAGTGGTGCCTACCTCGTGTTGGCCGTGGACGGCGAGCGCGGAGTACAGATTACCTCGCATGTTCTGTACACGCCGCGTGGCGAATCGCTGGAGCTTCACTTGAAGGAACCCACGTACCTGACCGGATCGGTCCGAGGTCTGGATCTGGAACCACGTGACGGAACACTGGTCCGAGCCAGCCTCTCCTACGATCAGAATCAGATGGAACTTGACGCACCCACCTTTCCGTCGGAGTGCCTTCGCGTCTACCTCCGCGTTCAGCCGGACGAATTGAAGGACTTCCGGGTGGGCCCGTTGCCGGCACCCGGGCGATACAGGTTTCGTGTTGTGCGTTGGTCAGAAACACGCGGCTTTACGGCCACGCTGCTGAAACACAGTGTGAACGTGGCTGCCGGCGAGGCCGCCTCACTGCGGGTTGACCTTGGCCCAGCGAGCCCGATTCGCGGACAGGTGCTCGGACCACAGGCTACACCGCTCGAGCACGTGGCGGTCACGCTGACACGATTGGATGACGAACGAGCCGATGGCGCCTGGACTGAGGTCGGCGATCTGACGAACGAGAAGGGCCAATTCGCCGTCGGCGGAATCACGCCCGGCACGTACCACCTGACGGCGAATCGGTGGTTACCCCGTACGGGGCCTGGGTGAGGCCTGGGCCCGCTGGAGGTCTCCCTGGAGCGGGAGATCCGGATCCCGGTCGGTGATCCGCAACCCTTGGTGCTCAAGATCGACAAGTACCTCTGCATCCGCCTCGGAGATGCAGCGCCGGATTTCACAGGCACCACACTGGATGGCAAGTCATTCAGATTCAGCGACTTGAAGGGAAAAGTGGTTCTGCTGGATTTCTGGGCCGCCTGGTGCTCGCCCTGCCTGGCCGAAGTGCCCAACATCAAGAAGGCCGCGGACCGGTTCGGCAGGGACGGTCGGTTCGCCGTGGTCGGAATCAGTCTGGACACCAGTGATGAGACGGCCAAGACGATGGTCGAGAAGTTCGGCATGAACTGGCCGAACCTGGTGCTCGGACCGGCCGAGGAGAACCCGGTGGCCAAGCTGTACGGCGTATCCGGCATCCCGGCCA
>CAZBFW010000591.1:0-3281 GCA_964491135.1 uncultured Phycisphaeraceae bacterium
GATAATGAGCGGTGACTGGAGTTCAGACGTGTGCTCTTCCGATCTCCGATCCATCGCTGCACCTTCTGCGCCAGCGCCAGCCCAGCACTTGCCAGGAGCGTGAAGAAAAAGGCCGCCAACCCGAGTTCCTCGTCCCACGCATTCCCGTAGATCACGCCGCCGGCAGTCGAGACGGCCAATGCGATGATGATCGCCAGCACCACTCCCTTGACGGACGTCGGGCGTGCGGCGTACTGCGGCGACGCCTTGGGCGAATGCTGCGGCGGGATTCCGGCCTTGCGGTCCAGGGCGGCCATTTTGCGGGCCACCTTCTCTTCAACTCGCTGCAGCCGCCGGCTCACCCGCATGGGCACGCCGACGGGCGAACCGGCCGGCGGACCATAGACCGGCGGCGGGTTCGGCGACGGGACGGGAGAGGCGGCGATGTCCGCCGCGGCCCGGCCGGCCGCCTGGGTCAGACTGGTCGGGTTGAAGCCGACCAGTGACTGCTGCACGTCGTCGACGTCGAAGATCTCCTGAACCATCTCATCGACGGTCTGGTAGCGCTCGTTGGGGTCTTTGGCCAGGGCCTTGCGGATGACGTGGGCGAACGGCTCGGGCAGCTCGTCCACCGCGGGCTGGGCGGTCAGGTGCTTCATGAGCACCTCGCCCATGCTGCCGCCCTCGAAAGGCACGCGGCCGAGCAGCATTTCGTAGAGGATTACGCCCAGGGCGTAAATGTCGATGCCGCGGGAGTAGTGCCCGCTGCCCACTTCGGGGGCCATGTAGTGCACGGTGCCCACGCTGGTGGTCTGCACGCTGTGCCGCGACACGGAGATGAACTTGCTCAGGCCGTAGTCGCCGATTTTCACGTATCCGTCGTCATAGAAGACGTTGCCCGGCTTGAGATCGCGATGCACGATGCCCCGGTCGTGCAGGTAGCTCAGCCCCTTGGCCAGCTCGCGGAGGAAGAACGCGGCTTTCTGCGCGCCCAGACCGTTGGGCTCGGCCACCAGCAGGTCGCGCAGGGACGGCCCGCCGACGTATTCCATGATGATGAAGTATTCGCCGTCGGCGTTTTTGCGGACGTCGAAGATGGTAACCAGGTGCGGGCTTTTCAGGTTGATGCAGTGCGAGACGCCGCGAAGCTCCACCTGCGGGTTCTCGCGCAGGTACTTCAGCGCAACTTCGCGACCGCCGTCGCTGATCGCGTAGTACACCTCGCCGAAACCGCCGCGGCCGACGGCCCGCTGGATGGTGTGTCCCTCCAGCGGTCGATCACCATGTTTGAACGCAAACGCCACGGTCGTCGTCCTTCTTGTCCAGCGGGCAACGCGCCCCGCCTCACTTCACCGCATACACGTGCAACGTACCGGCAATATGGTCGTGCCAGCCTCGCTTCCGCTCATCGACGGCCACCCAGACATAGCCAAGGCACAGAACCAGGGAACTGAGAATCTTGGCGAACGACCGGATAAACGCCTGGCCGATGTCGCAATATGCCCCGTCCGCGCTGATGACGCGGATGCCGCACACGCGTTTGCCCACGGTCTGCCCCTTCCAGAGCCCGACCAATATGCCCCCGTACACGATGCCCAGGATCGCCGGCCCGAACGGAGGAGCCAGAGCGGCGCCCGCCACACCCACAATCACCGTGTCAATCAGCGCGGCCAAGGCGCGAATCCAGAAGCCCGCGTACTCGTACCGGCCGGACTGCGCCTCCAGCGAGAGCTCACCCCGCCGAACACGAAATCCACTGTCCGGCGCGTACGCCGGTGCCGCCGCCACGGGCACGCCCGCGTACGCGGCAGCCCGCGCGAGCGGTGGTGGAGGCGGCGGGTAACGCCGGGGCGCGGGATTCGGTGAGTGCGCGGGGGAATCCGGCACCGCCACCCGCACCCGGGCCGCCGCCTGTGACAGGCTCGCCGGCTGGAACCCCGCCAGGGACTCCCGCACCGGCCCGACCGCCGTCAGCTCGGACACCATGTCCGCCGCGGACAGATACCGCTCGTTCGGGTCCTTGGCCATGGCCTTGGCCACCACCCGATCGAACGGCGGCGGCAGGATCGACACGTTAGGCTGGGCGGTCAGGTGCTTGATCAGCACTTCGCCCGCCGAGCCGCCCTCAAACGGCACTCGCCCGCAGAGCATCTCGTACGTAATCACGCCGAGTGCATAGACGTCGATACTCTTGGAATAGTTCCCGCTGCCCACCTCCGGGGCCATGTAATGCAGCGTGCCCACGCTGACCGTCTGGTTGCTGTGCCGCGACTCCGCGATGAACTTGCTCAGGCCGTAGTCGCCGATCTTCACGAACCCGTCGTCGTAGAAAATGTTGCCCGGCTTGAGATCACGGTGCACGATGCCACGGTCGTGCAGGTACGTCAGCCCCTTGGCAATCTCCCGGACCAGATAGGCCGTCTTGTCGACGCCCAGCCCGTTCGGTTCGGCCACCAGAATGTCGCGCAGCGACGGACCGGCCACGTACTCCATCACGACGAAGTACTCGCCCAGGTCGTTGCGGCGGACGTCGAAGATCGTCACCAGGTGCGGGCTCTTGAGGTTGATGCAGTGGGAAATGCCCCGCAGCTCGGTCTCCGGATTCTCGCGAAGGTATTTCAGCGCAACTTCGCGACCGCCGTCGCTGACGGCGTAGTACACCTCGCCGAACCCGCCGCGGCCGATGGCCCGCTGGATCGTGAACCCGTCAAGCGGTCGATCACCATGTTTGAAGGCAAACGCCACCGCTGCAAAACCTCCCCCGAACGTCCCGACCTCGTCGCCGTCCCCGCGAGCGGAGTGCCCCCCCGCTTTCCGCAGGGAGACTCGACACTCCGACCCGCGCACGAGCCATCCGCCTGCTACGCCGTCTTTCCGCCCGGCCCCGGAATCAGCCCGTTCGGCCGCCTCGCGTCCTTCACGATCAGGCGAATGCCCTCGACCTCCACGGATTGGCCCAGCGGCACGGGAATCGCCGTCCCCGGATCGGCCGCGGAGCCCTCCGGCCGCAGCCAGAGCTGCCCCGCCCGCTCGTACAGAATCAGCGGGCGCTGGGCGGCCGTGCACGTGGCGTGGACCGTCGGACCGACGCCGACCATCGCGTGCCCGCGGAACAGAATCACGCGGCGCACGTCATCCGCCATGCGGGTCCCGTCGCTCAGCTCCAGCACGGCGCTGGCGCTGCGGCGACTGGGCACCCGGAACGTGAAGCGGGCCTTGCGGCCCATCACCAGTCGATCCCCGTCCTGCAGCAGAGCCTGCCTGGTCACGACCCCGTTCACCTGCACCTCGCGCGGGCTGAA
>CAZBFW010000592.1:0-3278 GCA_964491135.1 uncultured Phycisphaeraceae bacterium
CGGACTTCTGCCCATACCGTCCGCCGGCCGTGAAGACGCGCGTGCGGGATGGTAGCAGCGGGCCGCGCAGCTCATTGTCAATCATCACGGGCGTGGCGGCGTACTCGTTCCATTCACCCACCGGGTTGCCGTGGGCATCGAGCCCGACGACGCGCAGGCCCAGCAGGGTGACCACTTCCGGCCCCCGGTTCTCCACGGTAACCACCGGCCGGGTGCCGCCGTACGGATCGGGAGCCATCCGTACATCTACGGCCAAGCTGTCGGCGTAGGCGGGAGTGCGGCGGTACTCGGCGACGTCGCCGAGGGCCGTCGGCAGGCTCTCCAGGATCTGGGGCAGATTCTCCACCGTCCTGCCTACGAGGCTCAGCGCCTGGCCGGCCCAGCGGTCGCCCAGCGCCATTCCGTAAATCCCGACGACCGATGCACTTGCGATTCCGACCACAATGACCGCCGTGGCTCCGAGAAACAAGGCGGTCAAAGGAGACATTCGGTGTTTCTCTTTGAACATGGCAAGCAGCCTCCTCTGGTCCGTTTTGGGGATGCGGGCCGATCCGTTCGGCCACGGCAGCCTTTGAGTTGTTCGAGTCGGGGTGGGGAATATTCCAGGGCGTTTTCCAGGGAGGCAGGCGTTTGCCCGGCTCAAGAGGTATTCGCTGCCCGCGGCGCGGGGGCCGTCCAAGAGGAGAATGCGGTCATGTCGGCCTTCTGCTGCACCGTTTGGAGGGCCCTGTGCGGCCGTTCACGACTGCATCGAAATCGGGTAGACTTCGCGGGTTACGGACGGGCCCGGGCGGCCCGGCAAGGTGAGAACGGATGGCAGACGGCATAGAAGAACGAATCAGCGACATATCCATCATCGAGGAGATCCAGGACTCGTACCTGACGTACGCCATGAGCGTGATCATGGCACGGGCCCTGCCGGACGTGCGCGACGGGCTGAAGCCGTCGCAGCGTCGCATCCTCGTGGCCATGAACGACCTGAACCTGGGCCCCCGATCGCAGCACCGCAAGTGTGCGACCATCGTGGGCGACTGCATGGGCAAGTACCACCCACACGGCGACCAGGCGATCTATCCGACGCTGGTGCGCCTGGCCCAGCCGTGGAACATGCGGCAGATGCTGGTGGACGGGCAGGGCAACTTCGGCTCGCTGGACGGCGATCCGGCGGCGGCCATGCGGTACACGGAGGCCCGGATGTCTGCGGCCGCCGCGGCCATGCTGGAAGACCTCGAGCTGGAGACGGTGGACTTCGAGCCGAATTTCGACTCCACGCGCGATGAGCCGACGGTGCTGCCCAGCAAGTTCCCGAACCTGCTGATCAACGGCAGCAGCGGGATCGCGGTGGGCATGGCCACGAACCTGCTGCCCCATAACGTGAGCGAAGTGTGCGATGGGATTATCGCGGTCATCGACAATCCTCGCATCGGAACGGCCGAGTTGCTGGAAAAGATTCCCGGGCCGGACCTGCCGACGGGCGGGCAGATCTGCGGGCGCCAGGGCATCTACGATGCGTACACCACCGGTCGGGGCACGATCACCGTGCGGGGCAAGTACACGGTGGAAGAGAGGCGCGGCGGCCGGCGGGTGATTGTCATCACGGAGATTCCGTACCAGGTGCTGCGCAGCACGATCGTGGAGAAGATCGCCGGCCTGATCAAGGACGGCACCATCAAGGATGCCGCCGGCGTCAATGACGCGTCGGACCGGAGGAACCCGGTCCGGATTGAAGTGGATCTCCGCAAGGACGGCAACGAGGACGTGGTGATCAACCAGCTCTTCCGCTACAGCCCGCTTCAATCCAACCTGAACGTGATGAACGTGGCCCTGGTGGACCGGCGTCCGCGCACGCTGAGCCTCCGCGAGATGATCGACCTGTACATTGACCATCGCAAGGAGGTCATCCGGCGGCGGACCACGCTGCTCCTGCGGCGGGCCAAGCAACGGGCTCACATTCTCGAAGGGCTGATCCTGGCCGTCGGCGACATCGACGAGATCATCCAGATCATCCGCCGGTCGGCGGACCCGGACACGGCCCGCCAGCGGCTGATGGACCGTGCACTGCGACTGGCCGAGCATGAGCAACTCCGGCGGCTGCTGCCCGCCGCGTTCGTGGAGCGATACAGCACGCAGGCGCATCATCTGACGGCCGTGCAGGCCAATGCGATCCTGGCCATGCAGTTGCAGCGGTTGACGGGGCTGGAGATCGAGAAGCTTGCCACGGAGTACGGCAAGCTGGTGGAGGAGATCGAAGGCTACGAGGCCATCCTGCGCGATGAGCGGCTGGTGCTCGACATCATTCGCGAGGACCTGTACGAGATCAAGGAGAAGTTCGGCGACCGGCGGCGCACCGAGATCACCGGGGCGGTGGAAGACTTCCGCATTGAAGAGCTGGTGCCCGACGAGCAGGTCGTGGTGACCATCTCGCACGAGGGGTACATCAAGCGGGTGGACGTGGACAGCTACCGCAAACAGGGTCGCGGCGGGCGCGGCGTGCGCGGGGGTGAAACACGCGAAGGGGACTTCCTCGAGCACCTCTTCGTGGTTTCGACGCATGATTACCTGCTGTTCTTCACGAATCGCGGCCGGGTGTACTGGGCCCGCGTGTTCGACCTGCCCGCGGCCAGCCGGACGGCCCGGGGTCGCTCCATCGCGAACCTGCTGAAGTTCTTGCCCAGCGAAACGTACAAGGCCGTGCTGCCCGTCAAGGAGTTTGAGGAGTCGTTCGTCTTCTTCGCGACCGCCAACGGCACGGTGAAGAAGACGCCGTTGCAGGCGTTCAGCCGGCCGCGGCCCAGCGGCATCATCGCAATTACGCTGGATGCGGACGATTCGCTGGTCGGGGTGGAGCAGACCAGCGGCGAAGACGAAATCGTGCTCGGCTCGCGAGACGGCATGGCCGTCCGGTTCAAGGAGGCGGACGTCCGGGCCATGGGCCGCAGCGCCCGCGGCGTGCGCGGCATGAAGCTCCGCGCCGGAGACCGGGTCGTCAGCCTGGTGGCCATCCGGCCCGGGCAGTCGCTGCTGACCGTCTGCGAGTTCGGCTTCGGCAAGCGCACGGACATCGAGGAGTACCGGTTGTCTCACCGCGGGGCCCAGGGCGTGATCAACATCCGCACGACGGAGCGTAACGGGCACGTCGTCGAACTGCTCAGCGTGGAAGACACGGACGAGCTGATGATGATCACGGCCGGAGGCATCATGCTGCGGACCGATCTGTCCCACGTCCGGGAGATCGGTCGGGCCACCCAGGGCGTACGAGATCGGAAGAGCGTCGTGTA
>CAZBFW010000593.1:0-3271 GCA_964491135.1 uncultured Phycisphaeraceae bacterium
CCTCCTCGATGCTGCCGACGTACAGGAACGCCTGCTCGGGCAGGTGGTCCCACTTCCCGTCACACAACTCGTCGAACGACCGAATCGTGTCTTCCAGCCGGGTGTAGTTGCCGGGGAATCCGGTGAACTGCTCGGCCAGGTAGAACGGCTGCGAGAGGAACCGCTCGATCTTGCGCGCCCGCGACACGACCCGCTTGTCCTCCTCACTGAGCTCGTCCACGCCGAGGATGGCGATGATGTCCTGCAGCTCCCGATACCGCTGGAGGATGGTCTGCACGTGCCGGGCGACGCGGTAGTGGTCTTCCCCGACGTACTGCGGGTCGAGCAGCCGCGACGAGGACGCCAGCGGGTCAATCGCCGGGTAGATGCCTTTCTCGCTGATGCTCCGTTCCAGCACGATGAACGCGTCCAGGTGAGTGAATGTGGTGGCCGGTGCGGGGTCCGTCAGGTCGTCCGCGGGCACGTAAATGGCCTGCACGCTGGTCACGGCGCCTTGCCGGGTGGAGGTGATCCGCTCCTGCAGCTCGCCCATTTCCGTGGCGAGGGTGGGCTGGTAGCCCACCGCGGAGGGCATCCGGCCCAGCAGGGCCGACACTTCGGAGCCCGCCTGGGAAAAACGGAAGATGTTGTCGATGAACAGCAGGGTGTCCGCCCCGGACTGGTCGCGGAAATACTCCGCCATGGTCAGGGCGGCCAGCGCCGCGCGCAGCCGGGCGCCCGGCGGCTCGTTCATCTGTCCGAACACCATGGCCGTGTGCTCGATGACCTTCCTGGCGTTGCCTTGCTCGTCCTTGAACTCGGCCTGCTGCATTTCCAGCCAGAGGTCGTTGCCCTCGCGGGTGCGCTCCCCCACACCGGCGAAGACGGAGAACCCGCTGTGCTCGCGGGCGATGCGGGCGATCATCTCCTGAATGACCACGGTCTTGCCCAGTCCGGCCCCGCCGAACAGTCCGATCTTGCCGCCCCGGACAAAGGGGGCCAGCAGGTCGATGACCTTGATGCCGGTCTCCATGAGTTCGGTCTTGGGCGTCAGGTCGGTGAAGGGCGGCGGCAGATGGTGAATGGGACGGCGTTCGGAGGCTTCCACGGAGCCCCGGCCGTCGATGGGTTCGCCCACAAGGTTGAATACGCGCCCCAGGGTCACCGGTCCGACGGGCACGCTGACCGGCTCGCCGGTGTCGAGGATTTCCGCGCCGCGCTGCAGCCCGTCGGTGGAGCCCAGCGCAATGGCCCGCACGTGTCCGCCGCCCAGGTGCTGGGCGACCTCGCACCAGAGGGTTTCCGTTTCGGTGGCTCCGAGCACGGGGCGGGTGACGTCGACCTTCAGCGCGTTGTACAGGGCCGGCAGTCTATCCTCTGCGAACTCTGCATCCAGGGTCGAGCCGATGATCTGCGTGACGCGGCCGATGTTGCGATCGTTGGATGGCATGGAATGCTCCAGCGCGGAACTCTTCAATGGCAAATGTCTAATGTCTAATGTCTAATGTCCAATGTCTAATGTCAGAAGCTTCACACGGTGCGGATTCTCGCTTGGTCTTGCTGCCGGTGACGGGCCTTTTTCACAATCGCCACGAGAACCCGCGTGATCTCCTGAGACTCCTGCAACAAGCTCCCAAGCTGCTGTTCGGGCAACAATTCCGTCGCGATCGTCAGACGCAGCCAATAGCCGGCCTCGTGCGATTCCGAGCGAGCGATACTCATGCGCCGGGCAAACTCCGCCTTCGATTGCGCCCCTTGCGCCTCCTCTACGTTGGCGCCGATGCTCGTCCCGCTCCGCGCGAGCTGGCGTCCGACGACCTGCCCCGAGATTGTCTTGGGCAGTTTGTCGACCACCTTCAGCGTACGAACGGCGAATGCAAATGTCCTCCGCTGAATGTCCTTCGGCTCGTACGGTCGATTGTTCGGCTCCCAACTGGTGTCCCGTGTCATCCGTCTGCTCTCCTGGATACCGTGCTCGCTAACGTGCAAGCATGTTCACGTTCCTCACTGAACTCCGGCCATTCGCCATTCACCATTGGACATTGGACATGCGCCATTGGACATTTGCCATTCCTACGTGATTGCCGCCGCCCCGCCCACGATGTCCAGCAATTCCATGGTGATCTGGGTCTGCCGGGCCCGGTTGAACTGCTGCGAAAGGCTGCGGATCATGTTGCCGGCGGCGTCGGTGGCGGCCTTCATCGCCACCATCCGGGCGACGTTCTCACTGACCATCGCGTCCAGGAAGTACTGGTAGACTTCCGCCGTCACCGCCGCAGGCAACAACTCGCTCAGCAGTTCCGGGGCCAGAGGCGTGAAGTCGAACGTCACCGAGGCGGTCGGTTCCCCCGCTTCACCGGCCCCCGTCAGCCGCTGGAAGGGCAGCAGCCGTGCACAAGTCGGCTCCTGCCGGCCCGCAGACAGGAACTTCATGTAGAGGATGTCGATCCAGTCCACCCGTCGGGCCTGGTAATCGCGGATGAAACCCTCCGCGATGGGAGCGACGTCGGCGAACCGGGGCGTATCGCCCAGCGTCGTGTACTTCTGTGCCATGGGCCGCCGGAGGAACGCGAAGTAGTTCACGCCCTTCTTGCCCACCACGTGCAACTCCGTCTCCGAGCCGGCTTCGCCGCCGGCCTGGAGCCGGGCCTGGGCCGCCCGCAGAAGCGAGGCGTTGTATCCGCCGCACAGGCCGCGGTTGGAGGTGAGCAGCATGAGGACGCCCTTGCCCGCTTCCTGGTTCACCCGGAGCAAGGGGTGCTCCACCCGCTCGCCGGCGGCGGCGATCCGCTGCACCAGCTCGGCGATGCCGCCGGCGTAGGGCCGGCCGGCCGTCGCCCGGTTCAGCGATTGCTGGTACTTGGACGTGGCAATGAGCTGCATGGTCCGCGTGATCTTGCGGATGTTGCGGACCGCCTTGCGTCGCTTCTCGATTGCCCGCGCCTTGGCCATGCCACTCCCCTGCGGCGGTTACGCCTTGGCCGGTTCGTCCGTTCTGGCGGCAAACCGCGCTTTGAATCTCTTGACCACGTCACGAGACTTCTCGGTCAGCGCATCGGTTAGCGCGCCGGTGCGCTGGAGCTCTTCGCCGATCTCGGGATGTTCGTCGTGGAAGTGCCGCAGCATCTCCCTCTCAAACGCCAGCACCTTATTCAGCGGGAGATCGTCCAGAAAGCCCGCGGTGCCGGCCAGAACGCTGAGGATCTGGTCCGTGATGGGGTACGGATGGTATTGCGACTGCTTGAGCAGCTCCACCATGCGACGGCCCCGGTCCAACTGCTTCTGGGTGGCG
>CAZBFW010000594.1:0-3267 GCA_964491135.1 uncultured Phycisphaeraceae bacterium
GCCGAGCGGAACTACGCCAACCTCAGCGACCTGGCCCTGCACTACATCGGCGGGCTGCTCAGAAATGGCCCTGCGCTGACCGGCCTGACCAACCCGTCCACAAACTCGTTCAAGCGGCTGGACCCCGGCTTCGAGGCCCCGGTGAACCTGTTCTTTTCCCTGGCCAACCGGTCGGCGGCCATCCGCGTGCCGCGGTACGCCGTGTCTCCCGCGGAGAAGAGGATCGAGTACCGCCCGCCGGACTTCACGGGCAACATCTACCTGACCCTGGCCGCCATGCTGATGGCCGGTCTTGATGGGATCGAGAGCCGGGTGGACGTGGCGGCCGGCCACTTCGGGCCGTTCGACGTGGACATCGCCCGGCAGAAGGAGGAGTTCGTGCGGAAGGTCTCTCCGCTTCCGCGGACGCTGTTTGACGCGCTGGACGCGCTGGCGGCGGACCACGCATTTCTGACCCGGGGTGAGGTGGTGCCCGAGAGCTTCGTCGGGAACTGGATCACGGCCAAACGCCGGGAGGAGACGGAGGAAATTGCGGTCCGGCCCCATCCATACGAGTACCCGTTGTATCTGGATTGTTGAGTCGCTACCGTGGTCGTTTCCGCCCGATCGTGGGGTGGTGAGCGGCGTCTGACGAGCGGGAATCGTATGGGTGCCTTTGTTTTCAAGCCATTCGAACAGATGACGGCCGAGGACTACGCGGCCATCGGGCTGATGGGCGGTCTGGAGGTGCATCAGCAGCTCCGGACGCGGCGGAAGCTGTTTTGCCGCTGTCCGGCCGGCCGCTACAGCAGCGAATACGACTGCGAGGTGCTGCGCCACATGCGGCCCACGCTTTCGGAACTGGGCGAGTACGACGGTACCGCGCTGATGGAGAAAAAGACGCGGAAGAACATCTTCTACCGCATCCATCATGCGACCGTGTGCACGTATGAGATTGACGACACGCCGCCGTTCTTCCCGGATGAGGAGGCGGTGGACATTGCCCTGGAGATCTCCCTGCTGCTGAATCTGAACATCGTCGGTGAGATGCACATCGCCCGCAAGCAGTATCTGGACGGGTCCATCCCGACGGGGTTTCAGCGGACGACAATCCTGGGCGTGGACGGCTGGATTCCGTACCACGGCCGGCGCATCGGCATGAGGCAGCTTTCGCTGGAGGAAGACTCGTGCCGCGAGGTGTCGGACGAGGGGCATGACCGCGTGCTGCTGACGGATCGGCTGGGGATGCCGCTGATTGAGGCGGTGACGGAGCCGGACATGCGCACGCCCCAGGAGATTGCGGACGTGTGCCAGATCATCCGGCTTGTCTGCCGGAGCACGGGCAGGGCTCGGACCGGCTACGGTGCCGGCCGGGAGGACGTGAACGTCAGTGTGCGGGGCGGCACACGGGTGGAGATCAAGGGCGTCCCGCAGATTCTGCGTATTCCGCTGCTGGTCTACAACGAGGCCATGCGGCAGTGCGCCCTGCTTCACATCCGGGACGAACTGAAGCGACGCGGCGTGACCCCGGACACGTTTGAGTCGGCGACGTTTGACGTGACTCGGCAGATTGCCCGCTCGAACTACCCGCCCGTCCGTGAGGCGATCCAGCAGGGGCATCGGGTCCGGTGCGTGCTACTGAGGGGCTTCGCCGGGCTCTTGAATCATCCGACGCAGGAGCACACCACCTTCGCCAAGGAATTCTCCGATCGTGTCCGCGTGATCGCCTGTCTCTCAAGGCTGCCGAACCTCGTGCATTCCGACACGGCGGCCGATCTGCTGGCCGTCCGCGATTGGAAGGACCTGGGCAAGCGGACGAACCGGGGCGAGCAGGACGCGCTGATTCTGGTCTGGGGAAGCGACGCGGACGCGCGGACCGCCTGCGACGAGATCGTCATCCGGGCTCGAGAGGCCACGCAGGGCATCCCCAACGACACCCGGCAGGCCCTCAAGGACGGGACCACGGGTTTTGAACGCGTGCTGCCGGGGGCGGAGCGGATGTACCCGGATACAGACCTGCCGCCCATGGCCATCACGACGGATCGGCTGGATCGCATCCGCGAAACCCTGCCCGTTCGCGTGTGGGAACGGCAGGAGTGGTACCGCTCGCTCGGGCTCCCGGAGGACCTGATCGAGCCGCTGTGTGTGTCGTCGCGGGCGGAGTTGTTCCAGCGGATTGTGGTGGAACTGGGCGTCGATCCCGTGTTTGCCGGAGTCGTGCTGGTGCAGCGCTTCAAGGCGCTGCGCCGCGACGGGCTGGACCCGGCCGCTCTGAGCGATGCGGAGGTGTTCGAAGTGTTTGGCGCTCACGCGGAAGGGCAACTGACGCGTGCGAGCGTCCTGCAGATCCTCACCTGGTGGCTTCAACTGCCGCCCGAAGAGCGGTCCATGTCCAACCTGTTGCAGGCACAGACTCACCCTCCGGTGACTGGAGCAGAGCTGGATCACTGGGTTGCGGACCTGGTGGTTCGGACCCGGCAGACGCCGTTCCGCAGTCCCGAAGCTCGGCTCCGCAGCCTGACCGGCCGGCTGATCCGCGAGTCTGCCGGTCGCGTGGACGGACGTGAGGCGGCCGAGTGCCTCGCCCGAAGCCTCGGTGACAGCCGCCTGCAAGTCAGCAGTAAGGGGGGACAACGGTGAGTGACGACGCGCGAAAGGGATATCGCGGACTGGCCCGCACAGTGCTGGAGCGGCACGGCGTGGGCGTCTGGAGCGACGTGGAGATCGAGTCGCAGCAGGGACGATTCACCGGGCTGGTTCTCCCGAGGTCGGAGACGGCCGATGACCTGCACATCGTGCTGAAGCTGTCCAGCGGCTACAACATCGGCGTGGCCGCTGCGTCCGTCGTCGGCATGAAGGAGGTGGGCCGCCGCGAAGCGCATTATCACATCCCGGAAAAGGAGTTTCCGGTCGATCCGGCCAAGCCGAACGTGGTCCTGCTGGGCACGGGCGGGACGATCGCCAGCCGGCTGGACTACCGCACGGGCGCCGTCATCCCGGCATTTTCCCCGGGCGAGTTGTACGGCTCCGTGCCGGAACTGGCCGACATCTGCAACCTGCGCACGGAGAAGCTCTTCGGCGTGTTCAGCGAGAACATGGGCCCCCTGCAGTACATCCGCCTGGCCGAGCGCATCGGCGAGTGCATTGCCGAGGGGGTGCACGGGATCGTGATCGGGCACGGCACCGACACGATGCACCACACGGCGGCCATTCTCACGTTCATGGTCCAGGACCCGCCGGTGCCGATCGTGATGGTCGGTTCGCAGCGATCGTCGGACCGGCCGTCGT
>CAZBFW010000595.1:0-3248 GCA_964491135.1 uncultured Phycisphaeraceae bacterium
GCATTCCGTCGTCGTGGATCACGCTGCTGCCCAACGGCGTGGACACGGATCGTTTCCGCCCGCTTCCCGGCGACGACCGCGCGCGGGCTCGGGCCGCATTGGGCCTTCCGCAGACCGCCTTCGTCGCGGGGACGACCGGGTCGCTTACGCCCGTCAAGGATCACGACGGCTTTCTGCAAGCGTTGCGGCGATGCCGCGACGCGGGGATGGTCATCCACGGGCTGGTTGTCGGTGACGGCCCCTTGCGGGCCGAACTGGCGGAGCACGCTCGACGGCGGCGAATGGAGGGGTTTGTGCATTTCACGGGCCGGCGCGACGATGGACCGCAATTGCTGGCGGCCATGGACGTCTACGTGTGTTCCAGCCGGTCCGAGGGGATGAGCAACGCCGTGCTGGAGGCGATGGCGGCGGGGCTGCCGGTGGTGGCGACGGACGTGGGCGATAACGGGTGGCTTCTGGACGGCGGACGGGCCGGGGTGCTGGTTCCGCCCCGGGCGCCGCAATCACTCGCGTCTGCGATTTGTCGACTGGCCGGCGATGAGGCCGTTCGTCATGCCCTGGGCGACGCGGCTCGCCGCCGCGCGTGCGGGCAGTTCACGTCTGCCGGCACACGGCAGCATCACGTCTTGTTGTACACGTCTGTGCTGGATGAGGTCAGCCGGCCGCGGCGCAGACCGGCTCCCGCTCTTCCGTGACGGCGGCGTCTTCCGTGCGGCGGGACGGGGAATCCCTGCGTACGGTGCTTTCGGTCTTCCAGGCGCCGCAGATCGCCACACCGCCGTGCCAATCCACCGTGTAGCGGGACGTGAAGGCGGCGAAGTGATTGCGGTAGTCGTCCAGTGTGTTCTGCCAGATTCCCGTGGACGGTTTTCGACCGGACAGGTCCGTCACGATGATGAGGACGAAGAGCCCGCCGGGCCGGACGTATCGCATGAGGCAGCGGGTCGTTTCGTGTACGTTGGGGTCTGCCAGGTCATAGTGGTAGAGTCCGCAGCCGCGGGTGACGACCACGTCGAAGCTCTCCGGGGGCACGGGCAGCGGCCGGCGGACGTCGGCGCAATAGTACTTGTGCCCGGGGTAGTACTCGCGGGCCCACCGGATCCCGGTTTCGGAGCGGTCCACACCGACGCAGTTCAGCCCCATCCGGTTGAACAGGTGCGTGTGAAATCCGCTTCCGCAGGCCGCCTCGAGCACGCGAGCCCCGCGGGGGATGCCGAACCGGCGGATCAAGTGGCGTCGGTGCCACCACCACTCGCGCCAGAAGGAGTACTTCCAGCCGCCGTCGGCAAAGAACGATTCGTAGTGCGTGGATTCTTCGTTGTACATGTTGACTCCCGGGGGTCTCAGGGCCGGACGAGGGTCGGCGGGGCCGAGACGTCGGCCTTCTGCGGTATTATCGGAGGTTGGGGAGGCGGAAGTTGAGGCGGGGTGCGTCCGATAACTTCAGCCGGCAGGCGTTCGCTTTCGAAGATAGATTCAGGGACGCGGGCAGGCTCCCGATAACTCCAGCAAGGGCCATAACGCCGGCGGGTCGGCTGCGCATTGCCCGGATTCGCCTGCGACCGGATGACCGGTCCGAGGCATTGCGGAACGCGTGAGCTTTGCACGAATGACTGACGAGCATCGCCGCTCATCGTCCACAGCGCGGAATCGATCGGCCCCCGCAGAGCCGCGGGAGCGGGTCGCGGACGATTCTCCGTTCGCGCAGGCGCAGCACACGGTGGGGGAAACCCTCCGCGTCATCATCCTTCGACGATGGTCGTTCTTCGTGCCCTTCTGCGTGGTGGCCACGTTGGCCGCATTGATCAGTCACCAGATTCCCCGGAAATACGGCGTCAGCACCGCGTTCGAGCGGCGCGACAACCCCGTGCTGCAGAACCTGCCCGCAGGCGGCGCCATCAAGCTGGTGAAGGACAGTCGGCCTACCGTTACACGCGATCTTCGCGACATCACCCTCATGGAGGACGTGCTGGACGATATCGGCCTGACGGCGTCGCTTCCGCGCACGGCGAATGGAGAGCTGACGCCGGAAGGACAGCAGGCCCGCCGGTCCCTGGCCGGTCGGTACGCCGCGGGCGTATCCGTTGACGTCAAGTCATTTGCGTCGGAGACGTCATTCGATACCATCACGATATCGTGCGACGGCCAGGAGCCGTCGCATTTGGCTGATGTATGCAACGCTCTGCGGAATCGGTACATCGCGCAAACGCGGGCGAAGATGACGCAGCGGCTGACGGAGACGCGGGAGTACTTCGCCGAACAGGCTGCTGCGTGCCAGGCCCGGATCGCCGAACTGAACCGTGCTCGCCTGGGCAGCGTTCTCGACAACTCACTGGCCGACCTGGCCGATCCGCAGTCCGTCGTGAACCGGTTGCAGCGCCTGCGGAATGAGCGAGACACGCTGTTGCGCGAGCGGGACGATCTGGAAATCCGCATTGAGGCGCACGAGGACAACCTGGGCCGGCTTCGCCAACTGGCGGTTCGCGGGAACGCTGCCGTGGAGGCCGGTGCGCCCGTGCTGTATCGCAGCCCGCAGGCCGTCCAGATCCAGACAGAGATCGAGCAGGTCGACGCGCAGATCCACCGGGAACGCCAGGAGAACAAGAAGACATCCCGACACCCGGACGTGGCGGAACTCCTGCGGAAGCGCGAAGTGCTGCTGGAGCGGCTGTCCCGGCAGGCGGAGGTGGACGCTCTGGCCGCCGCAGTGATGCCTGCGCGGGAGTCGGCGTCCGTGCCGTTGACCGCGACCGGCAGTGACACATTCCTCGCCCAGATATCCAACCTGGAGATGGAACTCAAGACGCTTCGCAGCCAGCTTCAGCGGACGACTCGCTCCCTGGAGGTGGTCGAGGCGGACGTGAAGGGTTTTGAGGCCCGAAAGAGCGAGGTGTTTGAGAACTTCCAGGCCCGCGAGGACGTGTCCGACGCCCTCAAGACGGCCCAGCAGGAACACCTTCTCTACCAAGTGACGCTTTCCAAGCTGGACACCCTGCTCACCGCGGACGAGAGCGAACGGGCGGTCGGCTTCACCGTGCTCTCGCCGGCGCGGGCCGCCCTGGCACCCAGCAGTCCCAAGCCGAACATCGTGCTGCTGATCGCCTTGCTTCTGGGGATCATCAGCGGCGCCTGCGGCGTGCTGCTGGCGGAGATCTTCGACCGGTCGTTCCACACCACGCGACAGGTCACGCGAAGCGTGGGCCTCAGCGTGCTGGAGTGCATCGACGAGATCGTGACGGCCGCCGACC
>CAZBFW010000596.1:0-3234 GCA_964491135.1 uncultured Phycisphaeraceae bacterium
AGGTGCTGCCCGCCTGTCAGCATTTCGGCATCGGCGTCATTCCGTGGAGCCCGCTCGGCGGCGGCATGCTGGCCGGCATCCTGGAAAAGCCCGGCACCGGCCGACGCACGCAAGAGTGGGTCCAGAAGAAGCTCGGAAAGCATCGGGAGGCCGTCGCTGCCTACGAGGCCTTCTGCAAGGAGCTTGGCAAGCCGCCGGCCGACGTGGCTTTGGCCTGGACGCTGGTGCATCCGGCCATTACGTCCCCCATTATTGGACCCCGAACCGTGGATCAGCTCACGGGGGCGATCCGAGTGCTGGAATTACACCTGGACGAGGCCGTTCTCAAGCGGCTGGATGAAATCTGGCCCGGCCCCGGCGGGCCGGCACCGGAGGCGTATTCCTGGTAGGTCAAAACCCCGTCGGGATGGGCTTCCACATCCGGAACGCATTTCGTTTATCGGCCGCGCGTGCGGACGCATCCGCGCGGCCGCCATCGTCGTGTCGTTTCACAACCGCGTCACGTGTTCAGCGTACGAACGTCCGTAGGGGCCGCAACGACGCCCAGACGCCGCAATCTGCGGCGGATTCCTGATCGATCAGCCGTCTGGACATAATCGATACTTCGGGCGTGTGCCATGGAGGTTGTTCGGAGTGGATGGGATGTGGAAGTCAACGCACATGAAGCACAACGCGCGACGATGGCGATCGATCCGGCGAGCCTCACAGCGACGCAGCCAGCATCCGGACGGCCTGGGCGTCAGTGAGCTGTTTCTCGCGACACCCGATGAAGCCGAGACCATTCTACAAGTCCGCGACAATCGATTGAGAATGTACCTGCTGGGATTCCCACGGATCTTCGGCTACGGTTCCGCCGGCGACCAGCCGGCCTGAGACCGAGGCTGCTCAAGCCTTCTCCCCTTTACTGATCCTCTCCGTCAATTCCGCCGCGAACCGTTCGACTGCCTCCAGGGCCTCTTTGGCGCCATCCCTCGACGATCCGTGGAACTTCGCCGCGAACTCCGCCTCCCGAGCCAGGAATCGCTGCACGACGGCCGCCGTGACTCGCCGCGGCGGGACCTGCATGCCGACGCCCATCCGCTCGATGGCGTCCGCGTTCAGCCGCTGCTCCAGGCACGACATGGGCGTCCCCAGCATCGGCTTGCGAAAGTGCACGACCTCGCCGCAGAGCTGATTACCCGTTGTGGCGATGACGCCGCGACAACCCGCCAGATCCTCAATGAAGGGAAGGTTGGCGATCTCCTTGAACTCCAACGTGCCGTCCACGCCCCGGCGCGGCGTGCCGTAGACGCGGACCGGGCAGCCTGCCGATCGCAGCGCGTGCTCCACCTGCGGCGTGAACTCGTCCGGCTTGGAGACGTACGCCAGCAGGTACTCGCCGCGCGTGGCCGTCATGCGGAGCACTTCCGGCCGAATCACCGCGCCCACCATCTGAATGCCCGGCCGGCGGGTCGGCGCATCGGCGAACCAGGACACAACCGCCCGCTCCGGCTCGCCGAACAGCCATCGGTATACGAGAGCATTACCCCAGCGGATCAGCCGGTCCGCCGCGGACAGATCCAGCCGGCAATAGACCAGCAGGCCGAAGTGGTCAAACGTGATTCGCGGGATGCCCAGGTGCGCCGCGACGCGGTGCGTGTACGCCTCGGAGTCCGTCAGCACCACGTCCGGCTTGAAATCACGCAGCATCTGCTCGATGGCCTGGAACGTCGGGCCTTTGAGCATCAGGTCCAGCACCATCGAGACGTTCCGCTTGACGTTCTGGTAGTTCGACAGGCGCCCGCGGCGGTTGTAGTGGTATTTCAACGTGGGGATCCGCGTCAGGGCAAAGTCCGTCGACAGGGCGTGATACGCATCTCCGCCGGCCAGCACCAGCACCTCATGGCGTCGCGACAACTCCGGCAGGACCGCCCGGGCCCGCATCGCGTGTCCCCGTCCGAACCCGTGCACTCCGTACGCGATCTTCACGGCTTGTCTCAACCTCCGCTTTCTAAACACATTGCGCAAAGACAAGACTAAGAGATCGTCGCGGAATCGTGAGGATTTCACAAGAGGTTACGAGGAGACTGTGCCACTGCTTCTTGAGCAGTGGTTTTGGTGGTTCGCGGGCCTGTGTGCGCCACTGCTCAAGAAGCAGTGGCACATCGGGGGTCGGATTGTTTATCAGCCCGCGCCGACCTGGGCGCGGTGGGTGGAGCGTGAGCTTGCGGTTTCCAGGGCCTGCTCCAGGTCGGCGATGATGTCGTCCACGTTCTCGATGCCGACCGACAGCCGAACCAGCCCGTCCGTGATCCTTGCCCGGCAGCGGGCCTCCGGACCCATCGTGGCGTGGGTCATGCCGGCCGGATGCTGGATGAGCGATTCCACTCCGCCCAGGCTGACCGCCAGCGCGCAGAGCTTCACGGAGTTCATCATGGTTCGGCCCGCTTCCAGGCCGCCCTTCAGCTCGAAACTGATCACGGGGCCTCCGCCCGACATCTGCTTGCGGGCCAGCTCGTGCTGCGGATGGCTCTTGAGCCAGGGGAACCGGACCCAGTCGATGGCCGGATGCTCTTCCAGGAACTCCGCCACCTTCAGGGCGCTCTGCGACTGCTGTTTCATGCGCAGCGGCAGGGTCTTGATGCCGCGATGCACCAGGAACGCTTCCAGCGGCGGGAGCACCCCGCCCAGGTGATTGAGCACCTTTCGGAACGATCGGTAGTCCGCCTCGTCCTTGGCCACGATGGCCCCACCCACCACGTCCGCGTGGCCGTTCAGGGCTTTCGTGAGGCTGTGCACCACCACGTCGGCGCCCCATTTGAACGGCTGCTGGAGGATCGGGCTCATGAACGTGTTATCCACGACCACGATCGCCCCGCGCTGGTGGGCCAGGCGGGAGACGGCTTCCAGGTCGGCAACGACCAGGGTGGGGTTGCCCGGTGTCTCGACGTACACCACGCGAGTGTTGGGTCGGAAGGCCTTTTCCACGGCCTCCAGATCCGATGGGTCGACCATGGTGGCCTCGATGCCCCAGCGGGGCAAAAAGCCCTCCACGAGGGTGCAGGTCGGGCCGTAGACGGTGTCGCCGCAGATGATGTGGTCGCCGGACTTCAACAGAGCGGCCAGGGCCGTGTGGATGGCCGCCATGCCGCTGCCGCAGGCTAAGGCGGCGTATCCGCCTTCCAGTGTGGCGATGCAGCTTTCCAGGGCCGCGACCGTCGGATTGCCCATGCGGCTGTAGATGTAGCCCTGCTC
>CAZBFW010000597.1:0-3230 GCA_964491135.1 uncultured Phycisphaeraceae bacterium
CGGAGGTGCCGATCCTGCTCTACCACGACGTGCTGCCGGTCGCGAAGTACCTCTACGCAACGTCCGTGGACAACTTCCGGGCCCAGATGGATCTGCTGGTCCGCGGCGGCTACCACTGCGTCACGCTGGACCAGGTGGCCGACTGGATGGCCGGCAAAACGAACCTGCCCCGGCGGCCGATCTGCATCACGTTCGACGGGCCGTACAGCGGCCACCACGAGCACGCCTTCAAGATTCTGCAGGAGCGCGGGCTTTTTGCCGTCTCCTATATCACGACCGATTGGATCGGCACCGCCAACCACGCGGACTGGCACGAGCTGCGCGAGATGGAGACCGCGGGCGTGATGGACATTCAGAACCACAGCATGAACCACCCATCGCTGTCAAAAGTCCCGCGGGATGAGGTGGTCAATCAGCTCCGGGGCTGCAACGAATCCATCGCCCGCCACTTGTTCGGCAAGGCCGCCCGGCACCATGCGTATCCGAGCGGTGCGGAGAACGACATGGTGTGCGAAGTCATACGTGAAGTTGGCTTCGTGACCGCCACGATCTGCCGGAACGCCCATGCAAGGCGCAAAGACAACGTATTGCGACTGAATCGGTACGTGCTGCAGAACGACACGCCGTTGGACCAGTTCAAGACCTGGATTCGCTTCGAGGAGCCGACGACCCACTGAGCCCGGTTAACGATGATTCGGCGCGGTTTTCAACCTCATTCCTCGCAGCGAATTATGTGTTCCACTCACAGGCGCATGACCCGGTTTGATGCGCCTCCGTCGCGATAATTTCGACGGCACCGGCCGATCGGCCCATGGGCGCGGAGTGGCATAAGGCCCGCCGAGCCGCAGCAGGCACACTTCGTGTTCAAGTCGTACTGACGAGTCCGCTCCCTCCCTGGCCTGGGGTTGCGGTGATAAAGGAAAAGGCACAAGTTTGACGCGCGAAGCGCCAGCCGGATAATGCCAGAAGCCGGAACTCCGTCAACGGGAACCCCGGCGAACAGGAGAGTCGCGCGGGATTCCAATCGTCCTGATGAACCCATAGCCGCGTAAACAGCCCAGCCCATGATACGACTACTGCACATTGCTGCCTTGGTGCTTCTTAGCCTGACCGGCATGTTCGCGTCGGGCGTACTGCTGTACGAACACTTGTTTGCCAGCCCCGGCCAGGCGTGGCAGGCCGCCGCCTGCGGTGAGAGCGCGGAAGGAGGCGTCAGCAACTGCGAACAGGTCATCCACAGCCGGTGGGGCAAGATGCTGGGCATGCCCACCGCGTTCTGGGGGCTCTTGTACTATTCCGCGCTGACGCTGTGGTTTCTGTTCATCGGCCGGCCTTCGTTCGAGAGGCGGTATTGGCACCTCGTCCCCACGCTGGGCGTCCTGATGGGGGTAGCCGCCTCCGTCTTCTTCATCGTGATCATGTACACGCAGCTCAACCAGTGGTGCTTCTGGTGCATGGTCTCGCACGTGGCAGGGTTCCTGATCCTGATTCTCACGCTGCTGCTATGGCCGCGGCGCCGCGCGGCAGAGCAACGACCTGTCGCCGCCGCCGTCCCGGCCATGGTTCGGCCGCCGGCCCGGCCACACCCGTCCGTTCGGCTGGTGCTGTCCGTTTCGCTCGCCGTGGTTCTGACGGGCGTGTGTCTGGCCCAGGCCGTGGTGGGGTCGGCCATTCTGGCCAAGACGGAGACGCTCAAGGCCATCACGCGAGTCATGTACGAGATGTACCAGGACGACCCGGTGCCCCGCATCCGCACGCGTCCGGACGACCCGCAGAAGTCCGCGGGTGACGATCGCATGCACGTGCGGGCGATCGTTTTCAGCGATTTTACCTGCCTGCACTGCCGGCAGTTCGCCGAATCCGTGGACGAGCAGTTCAGCCCGCTGTTCGACAATCACCTGGAGATCATCTTCAAGCACTATCCGCTGTGCAGCGACTGCAACGCCTGGTTCCCCGAGCCGGGTGACCCGGATGCATGCCGGGCGGCCCGCGCCGCCGAAGCAGCCCGCTTGCAGGGCGGCAACGACGCCTTCTGGAAAGCCCATGACCTGCTGTTCCAGAAGGCCCGGCAGAAACAACTCCGCCAGTGCGACTACCGCGCTGTGGCCCGCGAGTTGAAGCTGGATCCCGAGCGGTTCATCGCAGACATGGAATCGGAAGAGGTCGCTGGCCGCATTCGGGAGGACGTTGAGCTGGGCCACGCCCTGGGCGTCACCAGCACACCCGGCGTGTTCGTGGGGGACCGGCACGTCCCGAACGTGGCCGCCCTGGAACTCTACTTCTGGCAGGCCGTCGCGCGCATGTACGAAGTGAAGGCCGCCCGGCAGAACGGCGAAGCGGAGCCTCCCGCCGTGACCGCCAAGGACGCCGCCGCCTCTCCACCCACCCCAACCCTCACCGCCAGGCCGGGCGACCAGCGCACCCAATAGGCTCCCCCAAAGGCCCACGTGCCTTCTCTACTCTCCGGAGGGAGCGCCACCGGATGCGTCCGCAAGGAGTTTCACGACGTCAACATGACCTTCCTCGACCGCCACTTCCCTGGGCGTGTGGCCGTCTGCGTCCTTGGCCTCCGCAACAGCCCCTTTTGCGAGCAGCAGTTTGGTGACGTCGACAAACCCTCCTCGGGCGGCGAAATGCAGCGGTGCTCGGCCACTCTTATCCTTGGCGTTGACGTCAGCCCCCTGGGTTACCAGGAGCCGGACCGCATCCGTCCAGCCCTGGCCCGCCGCCGCGTGCAGGGACGTCTGCCCTCCGGCTGCGGTGGCGTGGAGCTCGGCGCCTTTGGCAACGAGCAGTTCCACCAACTCCACGTGGCCGCCGGCGGCGGCAGCATGCAACGGCGTGTTGCTTTGTTGGCTTTCGCTCGGAGTCGCGCCCCGGTCGGGAATGGTAGTCTCAACGATGAGTCCGCCGCCGATCTCCTCCACGGTGCGTGCCGGCGTGGGACAATCACCCGTCGCCTTCACGTCAGCACCCTTTTCGACGAGGTACTCGGCGGCGCGCCGCCAACCACCCGCGGCCGCATCGTGCAGAGGGGTCCAACCACCAGGAGAAGTGCATTGGACATTCGCGCCATTTTCCACCAGCAGGGAGATAAGGCGCAACTGCCCCTCGCTCGCGGCCATGTGCAACGGCGTGCGTCCATCCTCATCCGGAGCGTTGACATCGGCTCCTTTGGACAGCAGAGATCGGAAGAGCGTCGTGTAGGGAAAGAGTGTAGGATAGGGTGT
>CAZBFW010000598.1:0-3226 GCA_964491135.1 uncultured Phycisphaeraceae bacterium
GGGACTAATGGGTGACCCCTTTGTCTTCCCCTTGCTTACTGATCTTGCACTGCGTCCCGCCGTTGGGCGTCATCTGCATTCGGGACGATGGTCAGCCCCGTCACCGGATCCTTGTACGTATATAGTTGCGGGTCTATCTCACCCTCCCATCCGTGCCTTCGCAGCAAGTCACGGGCCTCGGCTCGAACACCATCCCGAAATGAGTTGAACTCAGGGCTTTCTTGCTCCTTGAGACGCCCATCTTCCTGCATCCAGCGATTAATCCGCTCCACAAGCCGCTTCAGATCTTCCGATTGCTCCGGAGTAAACAAGACTTCATTTGTCCTAGCCGCAAACAGGAATGCGCAGTCCACCGCATCGCAAATGTTCTCCTGCATCATGTCAGCGATATAGACGAACGGCGGACAGAGCCTCCTTTGCCGTTGGCAGTCAAGTGCCAAGTAACGAACAGCATCCACAACGTCATGCCGGTGCCAATCAGCGGTCCTGGTCATCGATGAGTCACTCATCTAGTCTGAGGGTACTCGGCGTTTCCCACCTCGTCCACTCGAGACCTTCCAATAGGCTCCACCATGCCGGCGCCGTCGGCCAGCGTGTCCCCGACGGACGCGGCGCTGGCCGTCATCCAGCCGGCCTGGTGCGTCCAGAGCGGGTGGCCCGGCGTCACCCCCAGCACGCCCCCGTTGGCCAGAGACAGCCACAGAATGGCCGGTGCAATGTCCCGGAACACTCGCGTGACTCGCCCGACCCGACGGCAACCACCTGATTCACCCGCTGCCCCTGCGGTCTCCGCATCATCAGCCGCATAGACACCCTCTCCATTGGCCGGGTATCCGGCCTCGTGGTGTCTCGTACACACCTCGTCGCCAACGTCGAGTTGCTCGATGGGAACCGACCCCTCCGGCGTTTCCACAAGGGTGCCGGCCACGAAGCAGTTGCAGTGTACGGACTTGAACTTCTTCGCCTTCCAGATCGCGTTGACACCCTTGGATGCATACTTGACGGCCGGGAGCGCTGCCATGGCGATGTCCATGGCTTCCCAGAAGCCGCCCTGACCATTCGTGAACGACGCAACGCCCTTGTAGGCGTCGTACAGCCCGGAGCCGGGCACCAGGCCCCAGGCGATGTTCAGTGCCACGTTCAGGCCGATGGAGGCCCACTTGGCCCCCTCGTTGAGCATGCCCAGGCTGTAGAGACGCTGGCCGGTGACGTCGTCAATCAGGTCGTCGATGTCCTCATCCCAGGAATCCAGGCCGAGCGGGTCGGTGAATCGCAGCGGATTGCCCTGGGCGTAGGCGTACAGGTTCATCAGGTCGGGATACTCGTCGGCAGGACCGGTGACCGGCGGCATGACGCTCGGCGCGCCGCCCTGATACCCCAGGGCGATGTCGGCCGTCGCTAGGACGCCTTGCGCATCCTCCTGCAAAAACCGCCCCAGCGTCGGCGAGTAGACGCGCGCCCAGAAGTGGCAGAGGCGGGTCGGGGGTTCGTAGCGCTGGCCGGTGTAGGCGAACGGGTTGCCGTAGAGGCTTTCGGTGCGCGGCGTCGTGCCGTCGGCGGCGGTGATGGCCGTCCGGCCGTACGGGGTGTGCGTGTACCGTTCGACCACCTGGCCTGTGCTGTCCGCCAGGGCGCCCACGCTGCCCTGGACGTCCTTCAGGAGGTAGAACCGCTGCGGCGCCCCGAAGGTGCCGCCGCCGGCACCCGTGTAGTCGACCAGAACCAGCGGGTCCGGGAACGACTCGCCCCAGACGAACTCGTGCAGAATGGTCTCCGTCGTGCCGCCCACCGCGTATTCCGCGAGGACCTCCGCGCCGGAGCCGTAGACGTGGCGAGTGACGCCCGATGGGTCCGTGGTCCTGACCCGACAGCCCAGGGCATCGTGGCGGTATTGCTTCAGCGTGGGCCCCGGCGAGCCGCTCATCAGCCCGGTCTGCGGATCGACCTGGATTGTCCCCGCCGCGTGGATGGCGACCACTCGGTTCCACGCGTCGTAGCGGAAGAAGTGCTGCCCATCCGAAATCGGGGGACACCATGCCTGATTCTTGCGTTGAGGGAGCGTGCAAAGCGGGGCATCAGTGCGCCGGCGAAGGCCGGTGAGGCGTTGTGGATGCAAGAGGCCGCCGCGGCGGAGGAAGGCGCAGCGAGCAAGATCGGTCCGTCGGGCGTGATTGGCAGGCCATCTGTGAATGTGCCGGAACCACTGCTCAAGAGCAGTGGCACGTGGTGACACTAAGCACAGAGCTCCATTGAAACGGGGTGTCGGGCAAACGGCAAGCGGGTATGGCCTGCGGCCTCTGCCCGACCCCGGCTCAATTCGTTACGGCGGGGTTGCTTCGGCGCGGGACGAGCGTGGCGCGGCGAGGCCGGCGCGGCGCAGTCCTTCGAGAATGAGCCAGCCCAGGCCGCCGGCGAAGACGACCCCGCTGCCGAACGCAATGACGGCCACCCAGGGCAAAGCCGTCGTGTTCTTGCACGCATACGGCAGACCTGCCGAGAGTCCCAGGACGATGACGTTACTGGCCGATCCAAGGCCGCCGGACACCAGCGTGGTCAGCACACCCCTGCGCTTGCGGGCCAGGAGAAAGACGAGGTCCACGACCAGGCCCGCCAGTCCGGCGAAGCCCAGGACCACCCACCGGTGCGCACTTCCGGTCAGCAGTTCGACCACGCCTTTGAGGAGGCCGGCGGCGGTTGCGGCTCCGGGTCTGCGGATGAGCCCCGCCACGATGACCAGCGGCAGCACGTGGATGCCGGCAAACGATTGCAGGCCACCCGGAATCGACACGCGGCTGCAAAGAGACGGGCCGGTCTTGCCCAAGGCGATGCTGGACAGGCCGCCGATGACGGCCAGCAGGCCGATGGTCAGCCAATCTCGATTGGTGAAGTAGCTCTTGGCCATGGGAAGGTGACCTCCTTGCCGCAGCAGCGTATCATGAGGGACTGGGGCCGGGCAAGAGGCTGTTGGCTGGAGACAGGCTGTAGGCTGTGGGCTGTAGGAAGAAGGCTCTGTGTCCCTGCGGCCGTGAGAGTCAGCGTAGGGTGCGAAGTGTTCGGGCTTTCGAAGTGGAGCGCGGATGGAGCGGATGGATCTGACCGTGATTACCGGCGAGCGTGGGTGCGGCAAAACGACGCTGCTGCGCGAGTATGTCGATGCCGCGTCGCAAGCCGGCCGGACGGTAGATCGGAAGAGCACACGTCTGAACTCCAGTCACCGCTCATTATC